>CAIPWG010000252.1 GCA_903868655.1 uncultured Sphingomonadales bacterium | reverse complement strand
GATCGACTTCGCTGGTGATCAGCGCGGTCAAAGTGCGATCGCCTTCGCCCAGATTGCGGTGGAGCAGTTGCTCAGCCGCCGCAGCGTCGAACCCGCGGTTCCCTGCAATCTGCACGAAGCGGCGCGTCATGCGCAAGCCATCGTGATGGCAGGGCAATCGCACGATGATCTTGCCCGGATGGTGATCGAGGAAGAGTTCGATCCCAGCCTGCCGTCTATTTCTGCAAATCCGGATGCGCTTGTGCAAGTCTTGCTCAATCTTTTGACCAATGCACGTGATGCCTGTCACGCGCATGAAAGTCCCCGCATTGTGGTGCGCACACGGTTTGCCAGCGGAATACAACTGCACAACGGCCCAGGGGTTAAGCCGTTGCGATTGCCCATTGAAGTGCGTGTCAGCGATAACGGGCCGGGGATCGCCCCGAATGTGCGTGATCACATTTTCGAACCCTTTGTGTCGAGCAAGATGCACGGCCAAGGGCAAGGTCTGGGATTGGCGCTCGTGCAGAAACTGGTTCGCGACATGAACGGATTGGTCACGCACGATCGTGACGAAATCAAAGGGATTACCCATTTTCGTTTGCATTTGCCGGTGGCAGGGTCGGTGCCCAAGGGATTGCAACCATGAACAAGACAATCCTGTTGATCGAAGATGATACGTCGATTGCCACCGTCATTACTGCCGCTTTGACTGCAGAAGGCTATCGTGTCGCGCATAGCGACAGCATCGCCGGCCGCGATCGGTTGCTGGCAGAGGCGTCCTATGCCCTGATGTTGACCGATGTCATGCTGACTGATGGCGATGGTATTGCGTCCTTGCCAACCGTGCGGCAGCTTTACCCCGATCTGCCAGTCATCATCCTGTCAGCGCAAAACACGCTCGATACTGCGGTGCGAGCCAGCGATACCGGTGCTTTTGAATATTTTCCAAAGCCATTCGATCTGGATGAATTGGTCGGGGCGGTGCGGCAGGGCATCGGGCAAAGCGCTGACGATTATCCCCAAGGCATGGTGGATAACGAAACCCAGGGCTTGCCGCTGGTAGGCCGCAGTGCAGCGATGCAAGTTGTCTATCGCATGATCACACGCGTGCTGCGCAACGATCTGACAGTGCTCGTGCTGGGCGAATCCGGAACGGGCAAGGAGCTGGTTGCAGAGGCCATCCACCAGCTTGGCCACCGCCGAAGCGGACCGTTTGTGGCGGTAAACGCCGCCGCGATCCCGCATGACCTGATTGAAAGCGAACTGTTCGGCCATGAAAAGGGCGCGTTCACTGGCGCCATTTCGCGACAGCTTGGCAAATTTGAACAAGCAGCCGGCGGTACCCTGTTTCTCGATGAAATCGGCGACATGCCCATCGAGGCACAGACCCGACTGCTGCGCGCTTTGCAATCGGGGCGTGTGCGACGGGTTGGCGGGGCTGAGGACGTTCTGCTCGATTGCCGGATCATCGCCGCAACAAACCGCGATCTGTTGCCAATGATCGCGGCAGGCCAGTTTCGTGAAGATCTTTACTATCGGCTTGCAGTTGTACCCATCGCCTTGCCACCCTTGCGTGAACGCACCGATGATATCGAAGCCCTGTCTCGGCATTTTCTGGCGGCAGCGGTGAACGAGGGTCTGCCGCGACGGTACCTGACCCCTGCCGGTGCCGCGCTGCTGGCTCGGCAGCCATGGCGGGGCAATGTGCGCGAATTGCGCAACTTGCTGTATCGTTTGGCGTTGATGGCCCGCGACGAGGCGATAGACACCGCGACAATCGAGCCGATGTTGACCGGTGACGTTGCGCCGGGTTCGCGCGGAACACCGTCAGGCGTCGGACAGGTGGATTTCGACAGTGCCCTCGATCAATGGATAGCACAATGTGCTCCTGCCACAGGTCAGGTC
>CAIPWG010000251.1 GCA_903868655.1 uncultured Sphingomonadales bacterium | reverse complement strand
GGCCGCAACGCAACACGACTATGACTACATTTTGACGGGGCTGGTCGGTCTGGCTGACCCGCTGCGCACCAGCGTGCCCGAGGCAGTGGCGCAATGTCGCAGCGCCGGTATCCGGGTGGTGATGATCACAGGCGATTATGCCGCCACAGCCAGAACAATCGCAACCGAGGCCGGGATCGCCAATGGCGATGTGCTGACCGGTGCCGATCTTGAAGCGCTTGATGATGCGGAACTGACCAAACGGTTGAAGACCGCGACTGTGTTCGCCCGGATCATGCCCGAGCAAAAACTCCGCATTGTTCAAGCATTCAAGGCTGCCGGCGAAGTTGTGGCAATGACCGGCGATGGCGTCAACGACGCTCCTTCGCTCAAGGCGGCGCATATCGGCATCGCCATGGGCAAACGCGGCACTGATGTTGCGCGTGAAGCCGCCGCCGTGGTGCTGCTCGACGATGATTTCGGCGCGATCGTGCGCTCAGTCCGGCTGGGTCGGCGGATCTATGACAATATTCGCAAGGCCATGGGTTTCATCTTTGCGGTGCACGTACCGATTGCCGGGCTGGCACTTTTGCCGCTGCTGCTTGATATGCCGATCCTGTTTGGTCCGATCCACATCGCGCTGCTTGAAATGGTGATCGATCCGGTTTGTGCGCTGGTGTTCGAAGCCGAGCGTGAAGAGCCCGATATCATGACCCGGCGCCCGCGTGATCCAGCCGAGCCATTGTTTGCCCTGCCGCTGATCGGTTGGAGCATGTTCCAGGGTGGGCTCACCTTTGCGATGCTGGCAACGGTTTTTCTGGTCGAAACCAGGGCCGGGATGGCCGAGGAAGAACTTCGTGCACTTATCTTCTTTGCGCTGATTACGCAGATTGTCGCGCTCATCTTTGTCAACCGTTCGTTCGGCAGATCGCTGAGCGCAGCGGTCTTTCGCCACAATGTCGCGCTGCGCTGGGTCTTGTTCGCGATTGCTGTGGTCACCGTGCTGATCCTGTCTGTCCCTTGGGCGCAGGCGTTGCTGAAATTTGGTTCGATAGCATGGCCTGACTTGGCGCTGGCTGTGGGCCTTGGCGTGGTGCTGTTGCTTGCACTCGAAGCCTGCAAACCGCTGGTCCGGCAAATCACCAACACGTTCGGGGCCGCCCCGCAGCCCCCAAAAAGGAAAGAACCATGAATTGCAGAGAACGGTCGGAGGCAACAGGGGGGCAACCCGGTGTTGCCCGCGCTGATCCTGTCGATGGCGCGGTAAAGTCCGGCTATGCGAGTGGGCATGGATGATGCGGCAGTTCAGACTGGCCACTGGCGTGGGGTTGCTGGCGCTTTCGGGTTGTGTGGTCGGGCCCGATTATCATGCACCGGCGCCGGCCTCGCTCGGTATGCCGTCGCGCTATTCCGTGCCTGCGGACCAATCTGCGCAAGCCGGCAACGAGCGTTGGTGGGATCGGTTCGGCGATCCCGAGCTGACACGGCTGGAATTGGCCGGGCTGGCGGCCAACCTCGACATGGGTCAAGCCTTGTCGCGTCTGCGCCAGGCACGCGAAACCCTGATCCAGGCGCGCAGTGCCGCGGTGCCGACGATTACCGCGTCGGGCGGCTATACCCGTGCCCAGTCTGTTGCCGCGCCGGTCGGGGCCAACCTGTCGGGCGACAGTCTGACGCTTGCCGCAGATGCAGCCTATCAGGTCGATCTGTTTGGCGGACGGTCGCGTGCGATCGAAGCTGCCCGCGCAGACAGCGATGCCAGCCGGTTCGCCTATGGCGCGGTCGCGCTAACAGTACAGTCGAGCATTGCCGGTGCCTATCTGCAAGTCCGGCTGCAACAGGTCAATCTGGCCAATGCGCATGTGGCGCAGACCAACCAGGCGGACAATCTGCAGATCGCCCAATGGCGTCGTCAGGCCGGGCTGATCGGTGATCTTGATGTCGAACTGGCGCGCACCCAGTTGGCGCAGACCACCGCAAACATTCCACAAATCGAAAACAGCCTCAATCGGGCGATCACAGGGCTCGGGGTGCTGCTCGGCCG
>CAIPWG010000250.1 GCA_903868655.1 uncultured Sphingomonadales bacterium | reverse complement strand
GCAGGCGTCCAGCACCGCGATTTCGGCCTGGCGGCTCCACAGCGAATATTCGGTCTGCATCGCGGCAATCGGATGGACCGCCGCAGCGCGGCGCAGCGTGTCTGCCGACATTTCGGAAAGCCCGATCGCGCCGATTTTGCCTTCTTTGATCAGGTCGGCCATGGCCCCCACCGATTCTTCGATCGGCACGGTAAAATCACGGCGGTGCATGTAATAAAGATCGATATGGTCGGTTTGCAGCAACCGCAGCGAGATTTCGAGTTGTTCGCGAATGGTCTGCGGCTTGCAATCGATCCCGCGTTTTTCGCCACTGGCGAAAATGCCCATCTTGCTGGCCAGAAAGACTTTGTCGCGACGGCCTTGCAGCGCTTTGCCCACCAGGGTCTCGTTGTGGCCCTCGCCATAAAGGCGCGCCGTATCGAGGTGATCATACCCCAGCTCAATCGCGCGGTGGAGCAGTGCGATGCTGTCATCATCGCTCGGCCGCGGCCCATAAGCCCAACTGAGCGACATGCAGCCAAGCCCCATGGGATTGGTCGGGCGGCCATTGATCGGACGAGACGTGATGGGCATCGGTATCTCCTTGCTGGCGTGCCGATGCCAGCCGCAGCGGCACGCCGTCAAGCGCTTGGTAACGATTGTGTCCGGTCGTCGCTTATTGCCCTTTGGCGCGGGCTACGTCGTCCTGGCTGACCGGTACGATCTTGATTTCAACCCGGCGGTTGGCAGCGCGGCCTTCGGCTGTTTCGTTGTTTGCGACTGGCTGTGTCTTGCCGAAACCGGTGCTGCGGATGCGCGCGCGATTAACGCCTCTTGCGATCAGGTAATCGGCCACCACCCGCGCACGGTTTTCCGACAGCGTCTGATTGTAGCCATCCGAACCGGTTGAATCGGTGTGGCCATACACATCGATCAGCGAATTGGGATATTTGTTCAGACTGTTGGCAACCGTTTCAAGTGTATCGCGAAACGCGGGCTTGATGACTGTGCTGTCAGCATCAAACGTGACCCCGCTGGGCAAATTGACCAGGATTGCCTGACCATTGTCGACCGGTTTGACATCGACGCCACTGCCCGCGGTCTGTTCGCGCAATTCCACGATCTGCTTGTCCATCGTATACCCGATCGAGGCGCCCGCCACCCCGCCGATCCCGGCCCCGATAACCCGTCCCACACCACCGCCATGACAAACAGCAGAATCAGCGGACTCATGCTGTGCAGCTCCATCATGGCAAGCCCGGTAGGGATCAGCACCGCCCAACCCACCAAAGACATAAACAGCGGATTCTCGATCTTCCAGCCGCCCTTCATCCAGACTGGCACGATGATCAGCCACAGCAGCGCCGATGCGCCGTAAATATAAAGATGAGGATTAAGCTGTTCAACGTCCGCGTGCGTTGCATCGAACCAGACCAGGGTCAGCATGATTAAAAGCGTCAACGCCGTATAACCATAAGCCGCACGCCCCAAAAGTCGGGCAAGCTTAGACCATTCCAGCGTACCCAGCATGACCATCACAACCACCAGCCCTGTCCACCAAATCTCGGGCAGAATAAACATGACCGTAAGCAAGACCAGCAACAAAATGACGGCGGTGATAATTCTGGACTTAAGCAACGGAATCTCCTTTTTGCGCCCGCTCACCCAGCAACTGCTCGCTGGTGCGGCCGAAACGCCGCTCACGGTTCTGATACGAATCTATGGCAAACTCAAGCTCACGCCTGTCGAAGGCCGGCCACAGGGTATCGGTGAAATACAGCTCGGTATAAGCTAACTGCCATAACATGAAATTGCTGATGCGCTTCTCGCCGCCGGTGCGGATAAACAGGTCGGGTTCGGGAGCATCGCACATGGATAGATAGGGGTGCAGGTCTTCCTCGGTGAAGGAAGTGGCCAGTTCAGGACGCGCCGCGAGCAGGCTATGCACGGCATTCATCATGTCCCAGCGCCCGCCATAGTTGGCGGCGATAGTCAGCGTCAGTCCGGTATTCTCGGCCGTCAGCGCTTCGCCCTTGCGCATCGTCTCTTGCAGCCGCTCGTCGAAACGGCTACGGTCACCTATGATTTTTAAACGGATATTGTTCTTGTGCAGGCTCGCCACTTCGCGCTCCAGCATCTTCAGGAACAGGGACATCAGGAAGGATACTTCGTCAGCAGGACGACGCCAGTTTTCGCTGCTAAAGGCGAATACCGTCAGATATTCGACGCCCAGATCGCGGCAGGCGCGCACCACCTCGCGCAAAGACTCCACACCGTTTTGATGCCCAACCACGCGGGGCATAAAACGCTGTTTCGCCCAGCGACCATTACCGTCCATGATGACGGCGATGTGTCGCGGAATACGGGCGATATCAGGCATGGTGCGGGTGGAGCTAGGCGGGATAGCCATCACACCGCCATTAAGTCGACTTCTTTCGCGGCCAGCGTCTGGTCAATTTCCGTTACAAAACGATCCGTCAGCTTTTGGATGTCGTCCTGTACGCGACGATCGTCGTCTTCAGAAATTTCTTTTTTCTTGAGCAATTCTTTGAGACCGTGATTCGCGTCGCGACGGATGTTGCGAACCGCGATTTTGGCATTTTCGCCTTCGGCCTTGACCACCTTGATCAGGTCGCGGCGACGCTCTTCGGTGAGCATAGGCATAGGAACGCGGATCAGATCTCCGTTAGTCGCAGGATTCAGGCCCAAATCGGCGTCGCGAATCGCGCGCTCGACCTTACCCACCATGTTCTTTTCCCAAGGCTGCACACCGATGGTGCGTGCATCGATCAGCGTGATGTTAGCAACCTGAGTCACCAGCGTAGGGCTGCCGTAATAATCGACCATGACATGATCCAGCAACCCGGTGTGCGCACGTCCCGTACGCACCTTGCCCAGATCCGCCTTCAGCGCATCCAGCGACTTGCGCATTCTTTGTTCGGCATCTTTTCTGATTTCAACAATCATCGTTTCCTCCTAATTAGTCTCAAGCCTTACTCGACGCGCACCAACGTGCCTTCGCCTTCGCCGAATACCACGCGCTTCAACGCGCCGGCCTTGAAAATACTGAACACGATAATCGGCAGCTTCTGATCGCGACACAGAGTCAGCGCAGTCGCATCCATTACCTGTAAATTCTTGCTGATCGCCTCGTCAAAACTCAACGACTGATAGCGAACCGCGTGCGGATCCTTCTTAGGATCTGCCGTATAAATACCATCCACCTTGGTTGCCTTGATGACCACCTCGGCGCTCATTTCCACCCCGCGCAAAGCGGCAGCGGTATCGGTGGTAAAGAACGGACTACCGATACCGGCGGCGAATATCACCACCTTGCCCTCTTCTAAATAGCGCAGCGCCTTGCCACGAATGAAAGGTTCGGCGACCTGCTCCAGGTTCAGAGCAGACTGCACGCGGCAGTCCAGCCCTGAGCGATTCATCGCATCCTGAAGCGCCATCGAATTCATCACCGTGGCAAGCATCCCCATATAGTCGGCAGTAGCCCTATCCATCCCCGCTGCAGCTGGCGCCACACCACGGAAGATATTGCCGCCACCGATGACGATAGCCACCTGCACACCCATCGCCACCACTTCTGCAATCTCAGCCACGATGCGCTCGATGACAACGCGATTGATACCATAACTGTCGTCGCCCATCAGGGCTTCGCCGGAGAGTTTAAGCAGGATGCGTTTGTAGACGGGTGCGCTCATGTTGATTAACCCTGCGCTGCGGCGATAGTTGCAGCAACTTCTGCTGCGTAATCTTCTACCTTCTTCTCGATGCCTTCACCAACGACGAACATCTGGAACGCTGATAAGCTCGCGCCCTTAGACTTGAGCAATTGTTCGATAGTCTGCTTGCCATCTTCTGCCTTGACGAACACTTGACCCAGCTAGGTTACTTCCTTGAGGAACT
>CAIPWG010000249.1 GCA_903868655.1 uncultured Sphingomonadales bacterium | reverse complement strand
GCCGCGACAACGCTGGCCTTGTTGATCAGGCCAGGCTTTGCCGGCGGCTCGCCCTTGGGCAGCGCGTCGATGTGTTCCATGCCGCTTTCTACTTCGCCCCACACGGTATATTGCCGATCAAGGAAGCGGGCATCATCGAAACAGATAAAGAATTGGCTGTTGGCCGAATTCGGGTTCTGTGTCCGCGCCATCGAGCACACGCCGCGCACATGCGGCACGTCGTTGAATTCAGCCTTCAGGTCGGGTTTGGACGATCCGCCCATGCCGGTGCCGTTGGGGCAACCGCCCTGCGCCATGAAGCCGGGGATTACCCGATGAAATTTCACGCCGTCGTAAAATCCTTCGCTGGCCAGTTCCTTGATCCGTTCAACATGGCCAGGCGCCTTGTCGGGGAGCAAGCGGATCACGACATCACCCGTATCGAGCGAAAACACCAATTTTTCTTCGGCCATTGCATGCGTCCTTTTTCGCAAGGTTTGGGCCGATATAGGGGGTTTGCCAGTATTGTCGACAGGTCTGCGCCGATGGGCAGCTTCCCATGAGAACAATGCCGCCCTAAGCCGCCGATCATGCCGCTGAACATGACCAAAGTCGCCTATGGCGCGCAATCGCTGGAAGAAGTCCACGGCTGGTTTCAATCGCGCGGAACCCAGGCGCGGCTGACCACGCGCAATCTGCCGCGCCGCCACGCCGAAATGATCGGTGGCTCGGTCTACTGGATTTTGAAACACCAGTTGGTTGCGCGGTCGGAAATCATCGGTTTTGCCGAAGCCCCCGACGGGCGCACCGACATCATCATCGCCGCCCGACTGATCGACGTCCACCCCCGCCCCAAACGCGCGCATCAGGGCTGGCGCTATCTGGAAGAAGCCGACGCGCCCACTGACCTTGCCGCTGGCGAAAGTGCCGACATGCTGCCCCCGCAAGTCGCCAGCGAACTGGCGCGGTTGGGGCTGGTTTAGGCCGCCGTTTCCTTCGCCACCACACGGCGCAGCGCATTGGCATATGTCGCCGGATCCTGCGCGCCGGGGATCAGGTATTTGCCGTTGACGATCATCGCTGGAACCCCGGAAATGTTCCAGTCCCACGCCTGCTGTTCGCCCGCAGTGACAATGGCATCGAGTTCGGCGTCATCGAGCGCGGCGCGGGCTTCGCCACCAGCGATCCCGACGCCTGTCGCCACATCAACCAGCACATCATGATCCGACACATTGCGTCGCGCCTGAAAATGCGCGTCGAACAGCGCGTTCTTCAGTTGCGCCTGTACCACCGGCCCATGATCGCGCAGTGCCATCACCAGCAGCTTGTGCGCATCGCGCGTGTTCCACATCATCGCCGGCGGCGGATCGCCTGCGCCGGTGTAATCGAAGCTATAGCCTGCCTGGCGGCCTACTTCGCGCAGGTGTTCGCGGCCTTGCGCTGCTTCATCGGCTGTGCGGCCATATTTGCGCATGATATGCGCGCGTTGGTCTTCGCCTTCGCGGGGCATATCGGGGTTAAGCTCGAAGGGATGGAACCGGATCGTCGTAGCGACTTCGCCCACCATTCCGGCCAGCGCGGTTTCCAACTGGCGCACGCCGATCACGCACCACGGGCACATCACATCCGACCAGATGTCGATGGTGACAGGGTGCGCGGTCATTGGCTCAACCACCAGCGCAGCAGATGATGCGCAATC
>CAIPWG010000248.1 GCA_903868655.1 uncultured Sphingomonadales bacterium | reverse complement strand
TTGCTTGATCCCGCCCAATGGCGAGGTGCCCCGCTGCACGCACGCGATCCTGCGCTCGATTTCAGCCACCTCGACCGCATGGCCGAGGTGCTGTGGGCCGCAACCGAAGCGCGCGCCGCCTAGCCGAGAAACGGTGCCGTATTGGCAGCGAGCGCGGTGGCGGCGGCGCGATATTCGGCCTCAAAACGATCGACGCGTTCGGCCACGCTTTCCACGGTCTTGATCGTGCCAATGCCCTGGCCTGATCCCCAAATATCTTTCCAAGCCTTCGCATCGGTGTTGCCGCCCGATCCAAAATTCATTTTTGATGGATCGCTGACGGGCAGGTTTTCCGGATCGAGCCCGGCATTGACGATCGATGACCGCAGGTAATTGCCGTGAACCCCGGTGAACAAGTTTGAATAGACAATATCGTCGGCGCCCGATTCGACGATCGCCTGCTTGTAACTTTCCACTGCGCGCGCCTCGTGCGTGGCAATCCAGGCCGAGCCGATATAAGCGAAATCAGCACCTGTGGCCTGTGCGGCCAGAATAGATCGGCCATGGCCTATCGCACCCGACAACGCGACCAGACCATCAAACCAGCTGCGGATCTCCTGCACCAGCGCAAACGGCGATTGCGCGCCGGCATGGCCGCCTGCGCCAGCGGCCACCGGGATCAGGCCATCAGCACCCTTTTCGATGGCCTTACGCGCAAAGCGATCGTTGATCACATCGTGCAGCACGATCCCGCCCCAGCTGTGCGCGGCCTGATAGACATCTTCGCGCGCGCCGAGCGAGGTGATCATCAGCGGAACCTGCCACTTGCCGCAAAGCGCGATGTCTTCTTCCAATCGGTTGTTGGTGCGGTGGACGATCTGGTTGACCGCAAACGGCGCTGCGGGTCGATCGGGATGCGCGCGGTTGTGCGCGGCCAGTTCTTCGGTGATCTGGTGCAACCATTCGTCCAACTGGCTAATGGGGCGCGCGTTGAGCGAGGGAAAGCTGCCAACGACGCCCGCCTTGCATTGCGCAATCACCAGTTCGGGGCCGGAAATAATGAACAGGGGCGATGCGATCACCGGCAGACGCAGATTGGCAAACAGCGAGGGCAGGGGCATTTGGTTGCTTTCTTAATTGATCGATTAAAATGGGGATAGCCGGGCGGCGCATGGCTTGTCAATTCACGCGGTCAAAAGTGCCTCGATGCCGTAGACCCTTGCTGCTGTGCCCGCGAAAAGTGCCCGTTTTTCGCTGGCCGATGCGCCTGCGCTCAGCCGTTTGAACGCGTTCCACAACGTGGCATAATCAGCGCCCCAGCGATCGACGGGAAAATTGCTTTCAAACATGGCTCGTTCCGGACCGAAAGCCTCGATGCAGGTTTCGATATAGGGTCTCCACAGTGTTGCCAGTGTCTCGGACCCAAGTCCTGCTGCGGGACCCTGTTCGGGCAAACCACAAAACGCCATCGCCAGCCCGCCCAGTTTGACCGAGACATTGGGTAGCGCACCCAGCGCCTGGATCTTCTCGCGCCATATGCCGAAACGTTCGGGCAAGCGGCCGTGATAGCTGGCAATGCCCAGCGGTGTGCCGCAATGGTCGA
>CAIPWG010000247.1 GCA_903868655.1 uncultured Sphingomonadales bacterium | reverse complement strand
CCAGATTGTCCCAGCTCCAATGCTTGCCGATCCCGTCATACGTGACTTGGGCCAGTCCGCCGATATGTTGACCCACAGACCCGCCAAGGAACACACTGGCCTGATCGAAGGTGAAATTATCGTTTGATTTCAGACCATCGGGTGGTGGCACCTGATCGGCCTTGGTATGGGTATAAGACCCTATGGCCATGGCGGACAGCGGCACATTGAAAGGCTTTGTCCGCAGCGTATAGCCATTCAGCTTGAACTCGCGTCCAAACGTGGTGAGCTGGGGCCCGAAACCGCCGACGTGGCAGGCCTGACAAGCCATGCCGGTCTGATCGGCAAAGCTGGGCACTGCCGATGCGGTCCGGGTCAACGAAAGTCCCACCAGGCAGACGGCCGTAGGCAAGACAAGACGCAGCGCGGCGGTCCCATAATACAGTCTGGACTGCTTTTTTGCAGATGCAGGTACCATGAATATTCCCCTGGTCATGAGTGTGTCGTCATTCGATGATGACGCAATCCCATCATGACTGGGGGGCGATGTCCTTGATCCTGATCAGGTAACAGCCTCGGATTATACGCCTAACGCTCGGCCACGTTGGCGCGCGTGTAACATTCGCTGACCAGGCTATAGGCCATGCCGTCATCACGGTGCAGCACGGCGGTGTCGTGGCGGATCGTGCCGGCAGGGCAGGTTGCGGTCTTTGCAGGCTGTGGCACGCGATGCAGGCCGAGCGACGCCACGACTTTGCCGAACGGCACACGCGTCGTTTCAAGCGTTTGGTTCATCGCGGGCGTCAACCGGGCGGGCACATACCAATTGCGCGCATCCGACAACACTGTGCCGCCGCAGACAAGCAGCACGTGGCGCGCGCGCAGTGGCTCATCGGCAGCCACGCCCAGGGCCTTGCGAATGGCGGGGCTGATCGGCACCGCGCTGGCATCATCCTGGGCCAGGGCCTGAACATGCGCCGGCGTCATCATGCCGCGCCGTTCGCACCATTGTTCCAACGCGATGGTCGCGCTGTCATGGCTATCCAGTGTGTGCCGGAAATCGGCGAGCAGCGGATTGGGCGCGCAACCGGATGCCAGCAGCGCCAGCGGCATCCAGCAGCGGCGCATCAGATGCCGCCGTCAACCGGCTCGTGGTCTAGCTCGGCGAGAGCGTTGGATAGCGAATGGGCGCACGCCGCGAGTATGTCGGCATCGGTCGACCGGATCACGAAATTGGCGCCTACGCGGCCCTCGCGGAAAAACGGGTAGCTGCCGATGGCAACCCCGGCAAAGGCGGCCTCTGTCTCGCGCAACAGATCGGCGATCTCGCTTTCGGCAACCCAGCAGCCGACAGTATGCGCCAGGAGCGGCAACCCGCCTTCGAGCTTGCCGGTCAGGCCGTCGAGCATTTGCGCTGTGATCGAGGGCACGCCTGCCATCAGGTAAATGTTGCCCGCCTGAATGCCCGGGGCACCTGAAAGGCGGTTTTCGATCAGGCCAGCGCCTTCGGGCACGCGTGCCATGCGCAGCCGTGCCTCGTTCAGACCGCCGCGCGTGGCGTAATACGCCTCCAGCACGGCGCGGGCGCGCGGATGGATCACCACCGGCACGCCGAGTGCTTGCGCCACCGCATCGACCGTAATGTCATCGTGCGTGGGCCCGATCCCGCCGGTGGTGAACAGGTAATCGTTGCGCACCCGCAGGGCATTCACCGCTTCGACGATCGCGTCCATCACATCGGGCACCACGCGCACTTCGCGCAGGCGAATACCCTGTACCCCCAGCCAAGCGGCGACTTGGGCAATATTCTTGTCGTGCGTGCGGCCAGACAGGATCTCGTCGCCCACAACAATCAGCGCGGCGGTCCAGATGCGGTTCGGTTGGGTCATCATGGACGTGGGATAAAGCAATGCCCGCCCCGCGCAAGCACCCTATTCAGCGGCTTCGAGCACCTCTTGGGGCAAGCGCACCGGCGCGGGATCGAGCCGCAACACGCCATCTTCGATGGGATCGCTTTTCATCCAGGCACGGTCGCGCACATAGTCCTGATTCAGCCGCCAGCGCATGTCCGACGCGTTCTTGGGCAACAAGTGCCGCGCGCGTGAAATGTAGCCGGACGAGAAATCGAACGGATCGTCTTCTACCAGATCGTGCTGGTCAGGCAGCACCGGGGTCGCGACCGCCAGCTTTCTATCATCCATCAGATTGATCAGGCGGCAGACATAATCGGAAATGATATCTGCGCGCAATGTCCACGAGGCGTTGAGATAGCCGAACACCGCCGCCAGATTGGGCACGTTGGAGAACATGCAGGCCTTGTAATACCAACGCTGCGACCAATCGATCGGCACGCCATCCAGGCTGAACGCGATCTTGCCCGCCATGGTCATACGCAGCCCGGTCGCGGTCACGATGACATCGGCGTCGAGATGCTTGCCCGATTTGAGCTGAATACCGGTAGCATCGATATGGTCGATATGGTCTGTCACCACGGCAGCGCGGCCACCACGGATTGCGGTAAACAGATCGCCATCGGGGATCAGGCACAGTCGCTGGTCCCACGGATCATAAGGTGGGGTGAAATCGGCGGCGTTGTAGTGATCGCCCAGCAATTCCCGGGTCTTTTTGGTCAGGAACGCCTTGACCTTTTCGGGCTGGGTCTTGGCACGATGGAACACCAGCGATTGCAGCGTGATATTCTTGTACCGGGTCAGCTTGTACGCCAGCTTTTCGGGCAAAATCTTGCGCATGAAATTGGCTAGGCCGTCGCGCGCGGGGCGCGATGCCATCCATGTCGGCGTGCGTTGCAGCATGGTCACATGTGCGGCATTTTTCGCCATCGCGGGCACCACGGTTACCGCGGTGGCGCCCGAACCGATAACCACGACATTTTTGCCGGCATAGTCGAGATCGCTGGGCCAGAATTGCGGATG
>CAIPWG010000246.1 GCA_903868655.1 uncultured Sphingomonadales bacterium | reverse complement strand
ATTGCCGAGGCCGATATGGCCCGCCTGTCGCGCCGTTTGGTAGCCTTGAAAGAAGACTGCGCGCTGCCGGTGCCGCTCGATGATTTTGTGCTGGGTCCAATTCCGCCCGATCCACTGGCGGCTTTTCTGGGTCTGCACGGCTTTACCAGCCTGCTCAAAAAGCTGGGCACACGCGCGACTGCGCCGGCGGTGCGCGATCAGGGTGCCCAGGACGCCGATGCACCAGCCGGTGATCGCCAGCCACGGACCGATTGGCCAGCGATCGATACTGCCGGTTATGCCTGCATACAGGATATCCCCACGCTCGAACGCTGGATTGCGCAAGCCCATGCGGCAGGTGTGGTCGCGGTCGACACCGAAACCAGTGCGCTTGATGCCGTGGGCGCTGATCTGGTCGGCATAAGCCTGTGTACCGGGCCGGGCGCGGCCTGTTACATTCCGCTCGGCCATCATGGCACCGACATGTTTTCCGATGCGCCAAAGCAGCTCGACCGCGCCACGGCATGTGCGCTGCTCAAACCGCTGCTCGAAAACGATGCGGTGCTCAAAGTCGGGCAGAATATCAAATATGACATGGTCGTTCTGGCACGCCACGGTATCGCCATTGCGCCGATCGACGATACCATGGTGATGAGTTTCTGCCTCGATGCCGGGCAAGGGGATTTGGCCCCGTGGGGCCACGGCATGGACGAGATGTCGGCGCGTCATCTGGGCCACACCCCGATAAGTTTTAAAAACGTGACCGGCACTGGCAAGAAAGCGATCAGCTTTGCCGAAGTGCCCCTGGCCGATGCCACCAGCTATGCCGCAGAAGATGCCGAGGTCACCTGGCGGCTTCACCAAGTACTGGCGCCGCGTCTTGCCGATGAAGGCGGCACCCGCATCTATCAACGGGTCGACCGCCCGCTGGTGCCGGTTGTGGCCCGTATGGAAGCGACCGGTATCAAAGTCGATCGCGACCAACTGGCACGCCTGTCAGGCGAATTTGCTGCGCGCATCGCCGATCTCGAAGCCGTAATCCATGAAAAGGCGGGTGGCGCGTTCACGATCGGCAGCCCCAAGCAGCTGGGTGATGTGCTGTTTGACCGGTTGGGCTACAAAGGTGGCAAGAAAGGCAAGAGCGGGCAATATTCGACCGATCAATCGGTGCTCGAAGGCCTTGCCGCAGAAGGCGCCGAAGTCGCGACGCTGGTGCTTGAATGGCGCCAGCTGTCCAAGCTGAAATCGACCTATACCGACGCGTTGCAGGACGCAATCAAGCCCGGCACGGGCCGTGTCCATACCAGCTATTCGCTGGTCGGTGCACAAACCGGGCGACTGAGCTCGAACGATCCCAATTTGCAGAACATCCCGGTGCGTACCGAGATCGGCCGCCAGATCCGCGATGCTTTCGTTGCCGAACCCGGCCACGTGCTGCTGTCGGCAGACTATAGCCAGATCGAACTGCGGCTGGCGGCGCATATGGCCGATGTGCCAGCCTTGCGTGAAGCCTTTGCCGCCGGGCAGGACATCCACGCCCGGACTGCGCTTGAACTGTTTGGCGAAGTCAACCGCGACACGCGCGGGCGCGCAAAGACGATCAATTTCGCGATCCTTTACGGCATCAGCCGCTGGGGTCTGGCCGGCCGGCTGGGCACCACCGCTGACGAAGCGCAGGCGATGATCGATCGCTATTTCGAACGGTTCCCGGGCATTCAGCGTTATATCCACGAAACGCTGGAACATGTCCGTGAAACCGGCCATTCCACTACGCTGTTTGGCCGCAAGACCTGGTTCCCGCGTATCAACGCCAAAAATCAGAACGAACGCGCCGGCAGCGAACGCGCCGCCATCAACGCCCCGATCCAGGGCACTTGCGCCGATATCATCAAACGCGCGATGGCGCGCATGATGCCCGCTTTGACCGAGGCAGGCCTGGGCCACGTTCGCATGTTGCTGCAAGTGCACGACGAACTGGTGTTTGAACTGCCCGAAGCCGACGTTGTTGCCGCCAGCGCGGTGATCGAACGCGTCATGGTCAGCGCCGCCGAACCCTCGGTCATGCTGACCGTGCCACTGGGGGTCGAGATCGGCCATGGACATTCCTGGGGTGCGGCGCACTAAAACGGCCTACCGCCCCAGGAACAAGAACCCCACTGCGCCAATCAGGCAGCCAAAGGCGCCGACGTGGCGCCATTGCAGCGGCTCGCCCAGTACCGTGACCATGAACACGCCGAAGATGACCAGCGCGATCACCTCTTGCACCACTTTGAGCTGACCCGCGCTCCAACCGGCGGCAAAACCCACGCGGTTGGCCGGAATGGCGAGGCAATATTCGAAAAAGGCCAGACCCCAGCTGATCGTAATGACCATGGGCAAGGACCGCGCCTCGGCCACGGCCACGCCGCCGCGCAGATGCCAGTACCACGCGGTGGTCATGAACATGTTGGAGGCGATCAGCAGGAGAATGGTCTGCATGGCGGCAGTGGCCTATCGCGTGGGGAGGGGAACGTCGCCGCTGTAGTCATAAAAACCGCGCCCGGTCTTGCGGCCCAGCCAGCCGGCTTCGACATATTTCATCAGCAGGGGTGCAGGGCGATATTTGCTGTCGCCCGTCGTGTTGAGCAACACGCGCATGATCTCAAGGATCGTATCGAGCCCGATAAAATCGGAAAGTTCGAGCGGCCCCATCGGATAATTGAGCCCCAGTTTCACGCCCTTGTCGATGTCAAAGACATTGGCGGTGCCGCTGCCGAGTACAAAGCACGCCTCGTTGAGCATTGGTACGAGGATGCGGTTGACGATAAAACCGGGTTCATCCTGCGACACCACCACCTCTTTACCCAACCGGTCGGCAGCAAAGGTCCGCACGCGGGCGATGGTTTCCGCCGATGTGGCAAGCCCCGGAATCACTTCGACCAACTTCATCAGCGGCACGGGATTGAAGAAATGCACCCCGACAAACCGGCTGGCATCGGTGGTGCCGGCTGCCATACGGGTGATCGGGATCGAACTTGTGTTCGATGCCAGAATGGCCCCGGACCCCAACACTTTGCCCGCGGCGTCGAAAATACGGGCCTTGATATCTTCGCGTTCGGTCGCAGCTTCGATAATCAGATCGGCTTCGGCCATCGGGGTGTAATCGGCCACGGGATGGATCAACGCGACGGCGGAATCGGCGGCGGCGGCGGTGAGCTTGTCCTTTTCGACAAGCCGGGCAAGCGTTTTGGCAATTTTGGCCTTGGCTTTTTCGGCCAGCACCAGATCGACATCGCACAGCAGCACGGGAATTCCGGCCTGCGCCGTCACTTGCGCGATGCCCGCACCCATTTGTCCTGCGCCGATCACGCCAACTTTGTTCATTACCCACTCCCACGCATACAGATGACCCTGCCGCCTTTGCCAGAAAGCCGAGGCAACGTCATCGTGTCAGCAACAAAAGCGATGATTATTGGCGCGAGGCGCCCGGTACCCACAAAGGATCCTGGCCTGCGTTGATTGCCCGCGCGAGCACAAACAGGTAATCCGAAAGCCGGTTTACAAACGCCAGTGCTGCCGGATTGACCGGTTCACCATCGGCCAGCGCAACAATTGCGCGTTCGGCACGACGCGCGATCGCCCGCGCCAGATGGACTCGCGCTGCCGCTTCGCTGCCACCAGGCAGGATAAAGCTGGTCAATGGCGGCAATGCCGCATTATGCCGGTCAATCGCGTTTTCAAGCCAATCGACTTGCGCGTTCAACATCCGCAGCACCATCTCGGTTGGCGCAAAATCGGGGGTGTCAAACGCGCCCAACGGTGTCGCAAGATCGGCACCAAGGTCGAACAGATCGTTCTGGATGCGCACCAGTTCGGCATGAATATCGCCGGCAACGGCCAGCGTAGCCAGCCCTACGGCACTGTTCAATTCGTCGACTTCGCCGATTGCGACCATGCGCGCATCGTGCTTCGCGCGGCGTGATCCGTCGACCAGCCCGGTCGTGCCATCATCACCCGTGCGGGT
>CAIPWG010000245.1 GCA_903868655.1 uncultured Sphingomonadales bacterium | reverse complement strand
TCTGAGGGTCGGACGTTCGAATCGTTCCGGGTGCACCACTTGCCACCGCTCAGGCGGTTGGTACGATGGTTGCAGGGGATCGCCGCTTGCGGCGCAGACATAGGGTATGCACCCGTAGCTCAGCTGGATAGAGCATCAGACTACGAATCTGAGGGTCGGACGTTCGAATCGTTCCGGGTGCACCATGTCTCATCTTTCAACGGGTCCAAAAGCCACCACAAACCCGCCACGTTGTCCGGCATAAGATCAGCCCGACCTTGCCTCGTACATGATTTGCTGATTTGGTTCGCCGATTTGGTTATTTTGGTTATTTTCGGGAATAGCTATCCGTTGCCCATGGAGACTGTGCGTTGCACATTGCGCGGGCCTTGGGGTTCGCCCTATAGAAGATCGATCATTGGACGCGCGCGACCATCACGCGCACCAGCCAGAGGCTGCTACAAGAAAGGGACTCCCCACCTTGGCCAAACCTGTTCGGCCGCGCGCCCCCAGAGCCGCAAAAGCCGCCCCCACCAAAATTGCAGCAGCTCAGGCCCCGGCCAAACCCGCGATCATCGAGACTGATACGCTCGCCGGTGAAGAAGACGCAGTGTTTGCCTTGCGCAGCCTCCAGCAAGCGCATGCCAACAACAAGCGTTATGACGCGAGCGATGCCGAACTGCTGCACTTCTATGAGCAGATGGTGCTTATACGCCGTTTCGAAGAACGCGCTGGCCAGCTTTACGGGCTCGGACTGATCGGTGGGTTCTGTCACCTTTACATCGGCCAGGAAGCCGTCGCGGTCGGTGTGCAATCGGCGCTGAAGGCCGGGCATGACAGTGTCATCACAGGGTATCGCGACCATGGCCACATGCTGGCTTATGGAATCGATCCGCGCGTGATCATGGCCGAATTGACGGGACGTGCGGCGGGGATCTCGCACGGCAAAGGCGGGTCGATGCACATGTTTTCGACCGAGCATAAATTCTTTGGAGGCCATGGCATTGTCGGCGCCCAGGTGCCGCTTGGCGCAGGGCTGGCCTTCGGTCACAAGTACCGCGATGATGGTGGGGTGTGTGTCGCCTATTTCGGTGATGGTGCCGCAAACCAGGGACAAGTTTACGAAACCTTCAACATGGCCGCGCTGTGGAAGCTGCCAATCGTCTTCGTCGTGGAAAATAACGGCTACGCCATGGGCACTGCGGTCAAGCGCGGATCAGCCGAAACCCATTTCTATCGCCGTGGCACCGGCTTCCGCATCCCCGGAATGGACGTAAACGGGATGGACGTGCTTGAAGTGCGACAGGCGACCGAAGTGGCTCTCGATTATGTCCGCGCCAGAAATGGCCCGGTGTTGATGGAATTGAACACTTATCGCTATCGCGGTCACTCAATGTCCGACCCCGCGAAGTATCGCAGTCGTGAAGAAGTGCAGGACATGCGCGACAAGCACGATCCGATCGAAGCGGCCAAGCAGGAGTTGTTGCGCCGCGGCGTGACCGAAGATCGGATGAAGGACATCGACAAGAAAATCCGCCAAGCCGTCGCCGAAGCCGCCGATTTTGCGGAAAATTCGCCCGAGCCGACAGCAGACGAGCTCTACACCGACGTGCTGGTGGGGAAATATTGACATGGCGATTGAACTGAAAATGCCCGCGCTTTCCCCGACAATGGAGGAGGGCACGCTTGCCAAATGGCTGGTGAAACCCGGCGATCAGGTAAAATCCGGTGATATTCTGGCCGAAATCGAAACCGACAAAGCCACCATGGAATTCGAAGCCATCGATGAAGGCGTGGTCGGCGCATTGCTGGTCAATGAAGGAACCGAAGGGGTTAAGGTCGGCACGATTATTGCGACGCTGACCGGTGATGATGAAGCCACCAGCTCTGCTCCACAGGTGACAGCTGCGCCGCCACCGGCGCCTGTTGCAGCCGCACCCAAAGCCGCTGTGGTGGTTGTGCAACCCGCGGCGACCGAAGTCCCCGCCGGAACCGCGACAGTTTCCACCACTGTACGTGAAGCGTTGCGTGACGCCATGGCCGAAGAAATGCGCGCCGATGATCGCGTGTTCGTGATGGGTGAAGAAGTTGCCGAGTACCAGGGCGCCTACAAAGTTACGCAAGGACTGCTTGAAGAGTTCGGACCGCGTCGGGTGATTGACACGCCGATCACCGAATATGGCTTTGCCGGGATCGGTGCAGGGGCTGCGATGGGCGGCTTGCGCCCGATCGTTGAATTCATGACGTTTAATTTCGCCATGCAGGCGATTGACCACATCATCAATTCCGCGGCCAAAACCAATTACATGTCGGGCGGCCAGATGCGTTGCCCGATCGTGTTTCGTGGGCCCAACGGAGCAGCATCGCGCGTAGGGGCGCAGCACAGCCAGAACTATGGTCCATGGTATGCATCGGTGCCCGGCCTGATTGTCATCGCACCCTATGATGCCGCCGATGCCAAAGGGCTTTTGAAAGCAGCCATCCGCACCGAAGATCCGGTAGTCTTCCTTGAAAACGAGCTGGTCTATGGGCGCAGCTTCGATGTGCCGCAGATGGACGATTTTGTTCTGCCAATCGGCAAGGCGCGGATCGTGCGCCCGGGTAAAGACGTGACCATCGTTTCCTATTCGATCGGAGTGGGCATGGCGCTTGAAGCTGCCGAAACATTGGCTGCTGAAGGAATTGACGCCGAGATCGTCGATTTGCGCACGCTTCGTCCGCTCGACAAGGCCACGGTGCTGGAAAGCCTGTCGCGCACCAATCGGATGGTTGTTGCAGAAGAAGGCTTTCCGGTCTGTTCGATTGCCTCGGAAATTATCACCATCGCCATGGAAGAGGGGTTTGATCACCTCGATGCCCCGGTCTTGCGCGTTTGCGACGAAGACGTCCCGTTGCCTTATGCGGCCAATCTGGAAAAGGCGGCTCTGATCAACCCGACCAAGATCGTCGAGGCGGTGCGCAAGGTGTGCTATCGCTGAGCATGCGGCGCAGGAATGGCTATCGCCGCCCGAGCGGCTGGCGATAGCTTATGCGCCGCGCGCCTTGCGGCCTGCATGGACCGGGCTGCTGGCACTCGATCACCGGTTGGCTGACGCAGCCAGGGCTGGGCGCGATCCGATCATGATCCAGTTGCGTCTGGCATGGTGGCGTGATCGTTTGGCTGAACCCGCGGCGATCTGGCCGCGTGGCGAACCCTTGCTGGCCCTTTTGGCGGCTTGGGATAGTGACCGCGCTGCCTTGAGCGGACTGGTCGATGGCTGGGAAGCCCAACGCGTTGGCGAAGATGGCGGTGCGGCGCTGGATCGCGCGCGCGCCGACGCTATCTTGGCCCTGGCACGCATGGCGCAAGTGCCCCAAACTGCTGCGATCCACGCCTTGGCCGCCGATTGGGCGGCAGGCCGCGATTTGAAGGGCAGTGTTCCGCACGCGTTGCGTCCGCTGGTGCTGCTGCACCATTTTGAAATCGCAAAAGACCAGGCGCCCTGGCGGGTTATGCTAGTGGCTTTGCGCAAAGGCTTTCTCGGCCGCTGAATTTCGCCAAATCGGCCCGATCTCCCGCTCGTCATGGTCGAGCGAGCGGCTTACGCCTGAGCCCATGAACAGGATCGTGATCGGGGCCCTGGGCGCTCTGCTGTTGGTCGCGGCGGGTGTGTTCTGGTGGCAGGGTCGGGCAGCAACCGACGCTGCCCCGCCGGTGCCACATTTGCTGCTACCCCATCCTTCGGGATCTGGGGCTGCTGACGAAGGTCTGCCGGAAACCGATCCGGGCGATGCAATTGGTCCCGATTTACCCGAAGTGCCCGAAGAAACCAAAGAGCAGAAGCGGTTTGATCGGCTCGACCGCGATCGCGATGGCAAGATTACTTTAGCCGAAATGCTCAGCCCCCGGGCCAAGGAGTTCCGCAAGCTGGATGTCGACGGAAACAACTTGTTGACGTTTGACGAATGGGCGGTGCGCACGATCAACAAATTCAAAGCCGCCGACAAAGGCGGCAAAGGCTATCTCACCCGCACCGATTTCGCCGTGACCAAAGCCAAGCCCAAAGCCCCGACTTGCAAATGCAAATGAACGGTCAGGCAAGCCATTCTGCAAGATCGGACTTCGCGCGCGAAGTATAGGATTCCTTGCGCTGTTTTTTCTTCACTTCGGGACCAAGCGGCGGGAACAGGCCGAAATTCACATTCATCGGCTGATAGGTCTCGGCAACCGCGTCGCCTGTGACATGGGATAACAGTGCGCCCAACGCGGTCGTGCGCGGCGGAGAGACCCAGTTGCGACCCCCAAGTTCGGCTGCTGTCATCAGCCCGGCGAGCAGGCCAATCGCGGCGCTTTCGACATAACCTTCGCACCCCGTGATCTGCCCGGCAAAGCGCAAACGCGGATCGCGCAGCAACCGCAACTGCCGGTCGAGCACGCGCGGTGATTGAATGAACGTGTTGCGATGCAATCCACCCAATCGCGCAAATTCGGCGTTTTCCAACCCGGGGATGGTGCGGAACAGCCGCACTTGTTCCGCGTGTTTGAGCTTGGTCTGAAACCCCACCATGTTCCACAGCGTGCCCAGCGTGTTGTCTTGCCGCAATTGCACCACGGCATAAGGCCACCGTCCCGTGCGCGGATTGTCAAGACCGACGGGTTTCATCGGGCCAAACCGTAGAGTGTCTTCACCGCGCCCTGCCATGACTTCAATCGGCATGCAGCCTTCGAAATAAGGTGTGTTGGCTTCCCATTCACGAAATTCGGTTTTTTCACCGTCTATCAGCCCTTGATGAAACGCACGGTACTGGTCGCGATCCATCGGGCAATTGATGTAGTCGGCTTCGCCTTTGTCCCAGCGGCTGGCTTTCCAGCAAATGTCCATATCGATGCTGTCGTGGTGAACAATCGGCGCAATGGCGTCAAAAAACGCGAGCGCGTCGGTTCCCGTGGCTGTGCCAATGGCATCGGCAAGGGCAGGTGCGGTCAACGGACCGGTTGCGATGATGGCATGACCATCGGCAGGGATCGCATCGACGCGTTCACGCACCAACGTCAGGGTTGGCAGGCCGGTCAACATATCTTCGACTGCTGCCGAAAACACGTCCCGATCGACGGCCAATGCTGAACCGGCGGGAACTTGCGCGCGCGCAGCGGCGGCCATGATCAGGCTGTCGCATTGGCGCATCTCGTGGTGCAACAAGCCGACAGCATTGCTGGTGTGATCATCCGATCGGAACGAGTTGGAACAGACCAATTCGGCAAGACCGATGCCTTGATGCGCCGCAGTCATATCGCCGCCACCGCGCATTTCCGACAGTCGCACGCGAACCCCGCGCCGAGCCAGTTGCCAAGCGGCTTCGCTGCCAGCCATGCCGCCGCCGATAATGTGAACCTGATGTGTCATGGAATTGCCTTGGCACTGGCAATGGCATTGGGCAAGATACCGCGATGGGGCAGGGCACACGCAAAACCGTCTGGCTGATAGTCAGCCTGATCTTTGGCATCGGCTATTGGTTTGGCCATGGCGCCTTGGGCCATGGGCCGGTGGCGATCGTGGTCAAAATGGCAGGCGTTGGTGCGCTCGCGGCTTATGCGTGGCACAATGCGTCGCTGGCACGACGGCCGATCGCGTTGGTCATGGCGTTGGGCGCATTGGGCGATGGCCTGATAGAACTGAATCTGATTGCCGGCGCACTGGCCTTCCTTGCCGGGCATATCGTGGCATGTCGGTTCTATTTTGGTCTGCGCCGCAATCCACGTTGGACCGATACTGTCCTCGCGGTTCCCGTGATCAACGCGATCATTATTGCGGGGGTCGAAATTGTTAGTCCGTCGCCGGGCACTGCCATCTATGCAGTCGGCCTTGCCAGCATGGCGACCTTTGCCTGGATGAGCGATTTCCGCCGGGATCGTGTGGCACTGGGCGCCTTCATGTTTGCCGCGTCAGACTTGCTGTTGTTCGCGCGCATGGGACCATTGGCGCAAAGCGCCGTTCCGGGACTGCTGATCTGGCCACTCTACTATGCCGGACAGGTGCTGATCACACTCGGCGTGGTCGGGCTTCAGGGAAGGACGACCACGCCTTGAGCGTTTCTCGACAGTGGCAGATGCGCCAGCGCCACTGCCAGGGGCATTCGCCCGTAAACATG
>CAIPWG010000244.1 GCA_903868655.1 uncultured Sphingomonadales bacterium | reverse complement strand
CGCCCGCCTCCCAGAAACAGCACGTCGGACAATCCGGGTTCCGGCCGCAGATTGAGCCGCCCTGCGATCAGACGGCCATCGGGGGCGAACAGACTGTAGGTCCGTTCGCTGGTGATCTTGCGCGACTGCCAGTCATGGATACGCGCGGCGACTTCACCGCTGGTTGCCGCCCGGCCCGAAGACAAGCGCAAAAACTTGGCTTCGTGATGGCGCAAATCATCATCGATATGCAGCGCAACCGTGCGTTCGACCACGACAAACACGATCGAACCCATCAGCACCATGGCCAAGGCGAACACACCGCCAAACACAAAGAAAATGCGCCCTGCACCCGGCCAGCGCGCCCGCGTATCGGTCGTGTTGCGAAACATCGGGCTTAGCGGCAAGCGCCGGCGAGCAAGACATAGCCTTCGCCACGGCGCGTCAAAATCGGATCGACGCCCAGCTCCTGCAGGCGTGTACGCAAACGGCTCATATTGCTTTCAACGATATTGGTGCCAGGGCTGAAACAATAGCCCCAGACATGTTCCAGCAGCATGTCGCGCGTCACCAACCTGTCGGAATGGAGCATCAAATGCGCCAGCAGTGAATAGAGTTTTCGGTTTAATTCAACCGAGGCCGTGCCGAAACAGGCAGCATGGCGGCTGGGATCGAGCCGCAACCGACCGACCGCGCGGGCTGCTGTGTCATCCTGATCGCGCGTAGGCGCACGGCGCGAGATGGCCTGAACCCGCGCCACCAGTTCGGCCATGTGGAACGGCTTGGCCAAATAATCGTCCGCTCCTGATTCCAGACCCTCGATCCGATCTTTTACCGATCCCAGCGCGCTCAGCATCAGTACCGGTGGCACCGGGCCATGGCGGCGCCAGGTGCGCAACAGTTCGATACCATTGCCATCAGGCAGCAGCCGATCGAGCACCACGCTGTCGAACGCACCTTCGCGCCCTTGCGCCAAACCTTGCGCAGCGGTCGATGCCCACGTCGTATCGATACCCGACGCGCTCAGCCCGCCGACGATATGCCCGGCAATCACCGGATCATCCTCAATCACCAGACAGCGCAACACGCAGCTCCTTAATTCGACCGGTCTGCTCAATTACGACACTATCAAGACGGTGATGTTACAAAATCTGGCATCAAATGGTGTCCACCAAACGGAGCAGTGCCTTGTTAGCGCATGCGCATTGTGCAACGTTCACACTATGCCGGCCGATGTGATCGCTATCCGAGACCAGCCATGACACCAACGTCGTTGCGCGGCGTGAGCGTCATCATCGCGTATCGCCAGACCAGTGCAGAACGGCTCGACAATCTGCTGGTGACGATCGGTTTTCTGCGCAAGACCTATACGGCGTTTGAATTGATCATCGTTGAAAGCGATGATCGCCCCAAATTCGATTTTCACGCGCACTATGACGGCAAGACCCAATACCATTTCTTCGAAGATCACGGCCCGTTTAATCGATCGCGATTGTTGAACCATGGCGCGAAAATCAGCCAGTCATCGGATATATGCTTCCACGATGCTGATATGATCGGCTGGTCACAACAAATGCGCAGCGCGGTCGATGCGCTGATGGATTCCGATACCAGCGATGTTCG
>CAIPWG010000243.1 GCA_903868655.1 uncultured Sphingomonadales bacterium | reverse complement strand
TGTGGCTGATGACCTCTTCGCCGACGGCAAAGCCCGCGCCCATGGCAGCACCGCGCGCGAGACCGCCCATCAGGCCGCCACCATCACCCATGCCGCCGCCATAGCCCGCGCCGCCATAACCCATACCACCGCCGTAGCCAGGCGCCGGCGGCACGCCATAACCGGGCGTAACGCCGGCCGGTCCCGGGAAGGGTTGCACCACCGCAGGGGCTGCGCGACGCCGCATCAGCGCCAGAATGCCAAAGCCGACCAGGCCAAGCACAATGATCAGGACCCAGGGAATGCCCGACGGACGCGGCGCCTCTTCGCGCTGGATACGTTCCACCTGGCCCTCAACTGGCGTGCCGTTCAATTTGGCATCGAGCTCTTTCACCGAATGGCTGGTTATGCCGGGCAAACCGGGGGCAAGGCTGCGTGCCTTGGCGAGTTCGCTGCGCGCTTCGCTCAGCCGGTTGGCGCGGGCGAGCAATTCAGCTTCCACGTAATGCGCTTTGGCGCTGCCGGGATGGTCTTTGAGCACGGGCGCCATCATGGCCAGCGCGCCATCGGTATCTCCCGATTTCGCGGCGGCATAAACCTGCTGGATCGTGGCGTCGGCGGCCATCGCTGGCCCTGCCGTGCAGCACAACAGCATGACCGCAAGCGTTGCTGCGGAACCGAAACGGGTCACACGAGAAACCATAAGACCTTCCTTGCACAGGCGTGCGCTTGATCGATGCGATACCGCACTTGGCATGGTCAGGCTTAATCGCTGATGACGTGCCATGTCAGTCTTCGCACGCCCGGAATTGGCCCTGCCCGCGCGCAGTTTCAAGGGCGCGCGGCGCGCACCAGCTCGATTGTAGTGGCAACTCATCCTGTCTCCACACTTTGCCAGCATGGCATGTAGCGCAGATGTCGGCTTGTCTGCTGGGATTGAACCGGATTTGTCTTGATGAAAGCACCACTTCTGACGGGACTGCTGCTGGGCGTGATCGGGGCCGCGCCGCTGGCGCAGGCGCATCCTTTGCCGGCGCGCAATGCCATGATCCAACTGAACAACGACCGCGTGGCGCTACAGGTTGCGGTACCGGTCTCGGCCTTGTCAGGGATTGATGACAACCATGACGGGCTGCTGTCGGGTGAAGAATTGAGCCGGCACACCGGTGATATTGTGCAACAGTTTACCCGCCGGTTTCAGGTGACGACGGCGGGGGCTGACGCTGTACCCGACTTTGTCTGGGTGACATTGCCCCAGGCCGGTTCCGCCAACCCGCCGCCAAGCGCGTATGTCGTGGTGCTGGCCGCGGAGCATTTCAGCGCAAAGCCCTCATCGCTGAGTGTCAGCACCAGCCTGTTCGGCGGCGCAGTGGGCGAGGGGCAGATGGTGTTGCGCGTGCAACGCGGCGATGCGCGCGAACTGGCGGTCTTGGATAAAGCAACACCGCAGCATGTATTTTTTCAGGGGCTGCTGGCAAGCCTTGGCGGATTTATAAAAATCGGCGTGGAACATATTCTGCTCGGCCCCGATCACTTGCTGTTTCTATTGACCGTGGTGGTAGCCGGGGCGAACTGGCGCTATTGGGCCCGTATCATAACCAGCTTTACCGTGGCCCATTCGATCACGCTCAAGCCAATGGCCGATTTTTGGCGGTCAGAGGGCGGGACCAGTACGCATCCGCCCACATGGATCGATGTCATCACTGGCGAGCGGGCCGATTATCCGCTCGATGGCGGGGGGCAGGCGATCCTGCGCCGCACGCTCGGATTGCCACCCGCACCCGAAGCGCTTGAAACGG
>CAIPWG010000242.1 GCA_903868655.1 uncultured Sphingomonadales bacterium | reverse complement strand
GTGGGTGGCAAGCCAGTCGCGGGCAGCGTACAGGCCGAACCTGATGGGTTTCTGACCATCCTTTTAGAGCCGGATGCTGCAGTTGGCGCAAACGGGGTGAATAGCGCCTGAAATGCCGCTGCCTGCTGGCGCACAAGATCTTCGAATACGATGGGATCGGCCTGGTTCGGATCACCATCGGTTTCTGGTGTCGTTGTGCCCATCGTTGCCCCCTCGTTTCCCTGTTATCCATAGACTTGCGCGCAGCATATGGCCACCAGCACCGCGCAAAAAGCAGAACGGTTTCCATGACAGGCCATTTGGCGTAAGGACAAGGTCCTGCGCCCCAATGGAGAGAGACCCGGCATCGTGGACGAAGAATTTTACCGCATGAAGCGCCTGCCGCCCTATGTCATCGCCGAAGTCAACGGCATGCGGGCGATGGCACGCGCCGAAGGCCGGGATATCATCGACCTCGGCATGGGTAATCCTGATCTTCCGCCGCCGCCTCATGTGATTGAAAAACTGTGCGAAGTGGCACAAAAGCCGTCGGCGCACGGCTATTCCGCATCGCGCGGAATCCCCGGTGTCCGCAAGGCGCAGGCGAATTATTATGCGCGCCGGTTTGGTGTCGATCTCGATCCCGAAACCGAAGTGGTGATGACGCTGGGTTCTAAAGAAGGGCTGGCCAGCCTCGCCACCGCGATCACGGCGCCGGGTGATGTCGTGTTGGCGCCCAACCCCAGTTATCCGATCCATACATTCGGCTTTATCATTGCAGGCGCAACAATCCGTTCGGTGCCGACCACGCCCGATGAACGGTATTGGGAATCGCTCGATCGCGCGATGCGCTATTCCGTGCCGCGCCCATCGGTGCTGATCGTGAACTATCCATCCAATCCTACGGCTGAAACTGTCGATCTGGCGTTTTACGAGCGGCTGGTGGCGTGGGCGCGTGAAAACAAGGTGTGGGTGCTGTCCGATCTCGCCTATTCCGAGCTTTACTACGACGGCAAGCCGACGCGCTCGATCCTCGAAGTGCCGGGCGCAAAAGACATCGCGGTCGAATTTACCAGTATGAGCAAGACCTTTTCGATGGCCGGCTGGCGCGTGGGGTTTGCTGTTGGCAACCCGCAGTTGATCGCGGCGCTGACCAGGGTCAAAAGCTATCTTGATTATGGTGCGTTCACGCCGATCCAGGCGGCAACTTGCGCCGCGTTGAACGGTCCGCAGGACATCGTTGAAACCAACCGGCAGCTCTATCAAAAGCGTCGCGATGTGCTGGTTGAAAGTTTTGGTCGTGCGGGATGGGACATTCCCAGTCCGCCTGCATCGATGTTTGCCTGGGCGCCGCTGCCGCCGGCGTTGCGCCATCTTGGCAGTTTGGAATTTTCCAAGCAGTTGCTAACCCAGGCTGAAGTCGCGGTGGCGCCAGGGGTCGGCTATGGCGAAGATGGCGAGGGCTATGTGCGGATCGCGCTGGTGGAAAACGAACAACGGCTTCGCCAGGCCGCACGCAATATCCGCCGTTATCTCGCCAGCATGGGTGTCAACGCAACGGCAGCGTAATCGCGCTGGACTTGCGTGCCGTACCGGGCAATTAATCGGTTGATGAATTTGCCCGGGATGGATGCCATGAGCGAAAATTTCCAAGATCGTGTGACGGTCAGCATTGAAAACCACGTCGCGCACGTGCTGCTCGATCGCGCTGACAAGATGAACGCGCTGGATGATGCGATGTTTGAGGCGCTGATCGCGGCGGGCGATTATGTGCGGGGTCAAGCAGGTGTGCGCGCGGTTGTGCTGTCAGGCGCGGGCCGCGCCTTTTGTGCCGGGCTCGATCTGTCGAGTTTTGGCCGCAGCGATCGCTGGCAGGATACGTCGCTGCTCGATCGCACCCATGGCAATGCCAATCGCCCGCAATACGTCGCGACAATATGGCGCGATCTGCCGGTGCCGGTAATCGCTGCGGTGCATGGCGTGTGCTTTGGCGGCGGTTTGCAGATTGCCAGCGGTGCCGACATCCGCATTGCCCATCCCGAAACGCGGTTGGCGGTGATGGAAGTCAAATGGGGCCTGGTGCCTGATATGGGTGGCTATCTGCTGTGGCGCGGCAACGTGCGCGATGATGTGCTGCGCGAGCTGACGTATACCCACCGTGAATTCACCGGGGAAGAAGCCGCCACCTTGGGCTTTGCCACACATGCCGATCGTGATCCGCTGGCGCGTGCACTGGCGCTGGCGCACACCATCGCGGGCAAAAGCCCGCACGCGGTGCGTGCTGCGAAAGACTTGTCCAACCGCACCCCACTGATGTCGGACAACGATGTGCTGATGGCAGAAAGCGTCAGCCAGCTCGCGTTGATGCATTCACCCAACCAGGTTGAATCAGTGCGCGCCGGCATGGAACACCGCGCGCCTGAATTCGTGGACCCATGATCGACGACGGACACTTTCGACAGCCAGCGAAGAATCCCGTTGCCCTGAACGCGATGCTCGGCTAACCACGCTGCTTCCACGCAGAGCGTGACGGGGGCCCGATGGCGGAATGGTTACGCGCCGGACTGCAAATCCGTTTATGCCGGTTCGATTCCGGCTCGGGCCTCCAATTTTCCATTCGCTGACAGCTTTGCGCATTTGGACAGTGCTTGGACAATCACCGCTGCTCGAAAGCTTGGCTGCAACGCTGAAGACCTTTTGATAGCCGCGAAAATGGGGCTGGTTTAAACGCCTCCCGATTTTGATGAGGCTGGAAAATTTCCAGCACACCGGGCAAAAAATCTGATTTTTGGTTTAAATAACTGTCAGGCACAGGCAAATTGTTGCGCTTGACTTTATCCGCCCCCACCTGAATAAATTAACAACAGGTAAAGATGTTGGGGGTGAGATGATGAAAAAAATTATGGCTGCGGCGACGTTGTTTGCAGCAGTGCCTGTTTTGGCCCAGCCGGTCACGGTCGATCCGAAACCCCAAGCCAACTCGGCGGGCGAGCAAGCGCCAGTACTTGTAACTCACCAGGATACCGGCAATGTGTTGCGGGCAGGCGCGCCAGTTCCGGTGGCTTTGACAGAGCCCCTCACCACCAAAGGCAAGTCGCTCAAGGTAGGACAGCGCGTAGCGCTTGAAGTTGCGCAAGACGTTATGGTCAACGGTCGGCTCGTCATTCCAGCCCGCAGCCCGGTTGAAGGTGTTTTGACTGAAGTCCGGAATAAAGGAATGTGGGGGAAATCCGGGGCAATCCGGCTCCATATCGTGTCGGTCAATATCAATGGCCAAATAGTTCGCCTGAGAGGTGACATGGATACACGCGGGGAAACTGGCACGGCCGGTGTTGTCGGGGCAATTATTGCTCTGCCCGTTGCGGGTTTCTTTGTGACGGGTACCAGTGCCGAAATGCCTTTGAACATGCCTGGGCGAGCATTCCTGGATCAAGATATCGCGATCGCCGACGGCAAATAACGTTGGAATATGTCTCGTCAAAACAGGGGATTGAATCGTCTTTGGTTGGCAACCGTCAACGCAGACCTTAACCTTGATGTCATGAGGGTTGGAACTTTGTCGGAGTGACAAAGGTTTGAAGACAAAGTCCCAACCCCTTCATGATAAGATCAAGAGCAGAAAAGCGGCATCGAACGCCACGACTC
>CAIPWG010000241.1 GCA_903868655.1 uncultured Sphingomonadales bacterium | reverse complement strand
GTCGGGAACCGAGCGCCTGATCAAGCCCGATCCGGCGATCTTCGATCTTGCGGCGGCTCGGTTCGGTCATGATCCGGCGCATATGCTGTTTATTGACGACAATGCCGCCAATATCGCCACGGCGCGCGATTTGGGGTGGCAGGTGCATCACTTTGGGGGCGACGCGCTGGCGCTTGAGGCAGATTTGGTGGCGCGCGGCCTGCTGTAATTTGCCCCGGAACGAGCAGGCGGTGGCCCGTGCAGTGCGGCGCGGTTTTACGCCTGGGCAATCAGCGAAATTTCACGCCCATATCCCGGCTCGCCGTGATGAGTGGCGCGGCGGAATGAAAAGAAACGGTCGGGCTGACCATACGTGTCCTCGCCCAAGAGCCCGATTGTGCCGACACCTGCCACGCGCAGGCGATGCGCCACATAGCCCTCCAGATCAAACCAGCTGTGGCCGGCGCGACCCGCACGGAAAAAACGGGCGTTGGCGGCATCGGCTTCCAGAAAACGATGTTCGAAACCGTCGTCCACTTCATAGCTTTTTTGTGCGATGCACGGCCCAACTACTGCGGCAATAGATCCTCGCCGCGCGCCCAGCGCTTCCATGGCGGCGATCGTGGCGTCGGTAACCCCGTGGAAAGCCCCTTTCCACCCGGCATGGGCCGCGCCAATGACCCCGGCGCTGGCATCATGGAACAACACCGGCGCGCAATCGGCGGTCAGTATGCCCAGCAACAGGCCGGGCCGGTCGGTCACGAGTGCATCGGCGTGTGGGCGTTCGGATTCAGGCCAGGGTTCGGTTACGGTTACAACATTGGGCGAATGCGTCTGATAGGCACAGACCAGACGCGCGCCGGGCAGTACGGCCGCAACCGCAAGCGCGCGGTTGGCCGACGTGGCCGCCGGATCGTCCTCGCTACCCCAGCCGACATTCAGGCCGGCATGAATACCGGTGCTGACCCCGCCACGCCGCCCCAGAAAGCCGTGGGCCGCACCTGACAAGATCGGGTGTGTCAAAACTTCGACACTCATCCTTCCAGGCTCTTGCTCACTTGTTCGCGCACGTCGCGCGATAGCGTGGCGGCGTCGGCAATCCGTTCAAGCTCTGCCCGCATCAGCGCGGCGCGTGCGGGTTCGACTTTGCGCCAACGACCGAGTGGCGGAACGAACCGCGCGGCGACATTGCCGTTGATCGGGTCGAGCGCGAGAATCAGATCGGCAATCAGCCGATACCCTTCGCCCGAGGCATCGTGGAACGCCGCAGTATTGCCGGCAAAGGCCATGTAAAGCGCGCGGACACGGTTCGGGTTGGTCAGTGTGAAATCGGGATGGCTGGCCAGCGCGCGAACATGGGTGATGGCGTGGGGATGCAGTGATCCGGCTTGCAGCGAAAACCACTTGTCGATCACCAGCGGATTGTCGGCGAAGCGCCGGTGGAAATCGGCCAGCGCCGATTCGCGTTCGGGGCATGCCAGCCCGCACAGCACCATCAAAGCACCCTGCCGGTCGGTCATGTTGTCCGCTGCGGCATATTGGGCTGCTGCGCGGCGCGCAGCTTCGGCTGGATCAGCTGGGGCGAGATAGACCAGCGCCTGCGTTTTCAGCTTGCGTGCGCCGCGGGCGGCGGCGTCAAGGCTATAGGCGACAGCGCACGTGCGGT
>CAIPWG010000240.1 GCA_903868655.1 uncultured Sphingomonadales bacterium | reverse complement strand
CTCGCGGCATCCATCGCCGAGGCGGCTCCCGCAAGGCGATAGGTATCGCGCACCAGCCGGCCATCGCGACCGTGTGCAACCACGGTCACGTCGCCATTTCCACGCAGCGCCGCAACAATCGCCGCATCGCCACCGCGGTCGGCAGCCCAGACATCGACGCCATTGCCCAGAGCGCCAAATCGCTGACCACCGACCAGGAACACCACCGGTTTGCCCGGAGCCATTTCGCGCGACAGGCGGGCATGGATCGCGCCACGGATATTGCGCCGCGGCCAATTGGAAATCGTGAAATAGGGTTGGGTCTCGCGGTGGCGGCCCGGCTGCTCGACAGCCATGGCAATCGCATAACAGCGCGGCACCGCGGCATCGCGAAACGCGCCCCAGTCGTTCCATACACCCAGCCGATCGCGCGCCTGCACCAAGGGTGCAAAACCAAGCGCCAATACCAGACCCAGCGCGATCCGTTTCATTCGTCGACCAGATCGCGATAGGCGATGACATCGTTGCCTGTGGCAATCCAAAGCCCATCCTGCACCGCCGGTTCCTGCTGAGCGGCATGCGCGAGTGCCGTGGCGAGCGGGCCGTACATCAGCGTTTCGGCATGTCCCCCGTCGGGGCCGTCGCTCAGGAAATAGAGCCTGACACCGGCTTCGTCATCGGTGGTGCGCATCAGTCTTGCGGGTCCGTCGTGTCGCGGCGTTTGCCCGCCAGATCGCGCGATGCGCGGTCTTGTTCGGCCTGTTGCGCGGCGCGGGCGGCGCGGGTCTGGCCGTGAAGTGCGCGCTTTTGTGCTGCGATCTGCGTTGCTGCGTCGCGTGCGCGCGTTTTGCGCGCCATACGCAAGTTGATCACGTCGGCCATCACGCGTGTTCCGTGCCTTGCGCGCTGCCAAACAGCACGGTTTCGCAGCCACCTTCGATCAGGGCGATCGACCCCTGCACCAAGGAAGGGGCAACGGCGACACCCAGTTCCGGGTGGATCGGATATCCGCCCAGCATTCCGCGCAAGACCCTGCTGGAAATACCATGCATTACCACCACATGATCCCCCGGTTGCGCGCCGGGTCCGGCCAGCCAGTGCGACAGGCGTGCAACAATTGCCGGATAGGCTTCGCCATCCGGCGCAGGCCGCAAAAGGTGATCGGGCAGGCGGATCGAGCCCACTTCGGTCTCAACCGCATCATAGCTGCGCAAGCACCAGGATCCCATTTCGATCTCGCGCAAATCAGCGGTTGGCTGCGCGGCAAACCAATCCAGTTCAACCACTTCGGCAATCAGCGCCAGGGTCTGCAAGGCGCGCCCGGTATCCGACACATGGACATGAACCTGGGGGCGGGGACCCAATTCGGCGCGCAAAGCTTCACCCATGCGGGTCGCCTGGTCACAGCCGAGCCGGGTCAACGGGGTGTGGATCGTGTTCGATTGCAACACCCGCGCCAGATTGTAGACTGTTTCGCCGTGGCGCATGATGAAATACCGCGTGGCGGTCATGGTGTGCTGTCTCCGGGGTAGTGGATTGTCATCACTTCCCATTCCTTGGTGCCACCGGGCAAAGTGACCCGGCGCAGATCACCGACGCGCGCGCCGCGCAAGGCGCGCGCGATTGGTGCGCTCCAACCAATCAGGCCTTTGCCGGCATCTTGTTCATCGTCACCGACCAGGGTCAGCACGCGACGGTTGTCATCCTCATCAGCGATTTCGACGGTGGCGCCAAACAGGGCGCGGCTCGCATCGTGCTGTCCCGCCGGGTCGATCACCCGTGCGGCCTTCATGCGACGCGCGAGAAAGGTCAGTTCGCGATCGATTTCACGCATGCGCTTGCGGCCGTACAGGTAATCGCCATTTTCGGAGCGATCGCCATTACCCGCTGCCCAACTGACGATCTCGACAATGTGCGGGCGCTCGGTGCCCAGCAAATGGTCATAGCGCGCGCGCAGTGCGGCCATGCCGGCCGGTGTGATCGGGTTGCCATCGGGTTTCATACAGGCGCGTTGCTCATGCGTTTCAACCCGGCGTATTCTTGCCCAGAAAGTGGCTCAGCGGATTGGGACCGCCATAGCTGGCTTTGTCGGGGTTCATCGTGTCATAGACCACAGCGTTTTCCAGCACGTGCTGGACATAGCCGCGTGTTTCCGAAATCGGGATATGTTCGATCCAGTCCACCCATTCGATCTGCCCGGTGCGTGGATCGCCATTGGCGCGCAGCCATTTGCCGACATTGCCTGCGCCTGCGTTGTACGCAGCGACCGCCAAGGGATAGCTGCCGCCGAACACATGGAGCAGATGGTCAAAATAGGCACCGCCCACCGCAAGGTTGAATTGCGGATCGCCCAGCAGCGCGGTTTCGGAATAGCTCAGACCCAGTTTTCCGGCCTGTTCGCCCGCGGTGCGCGGCATCATCTGCATCAGACCACGCGCGCCGGCGTGGCTGATCGCGTTTTGTGAAAACTGGCTTTCCTGCCGGGCGATAGCATGGATCATCGTCCACGATCGGGCCTGGGCAGGCGGGACCGGGATCAGCGGAAACGCGATGGCGTGAAACTGTTCCAGCCCATGCATCCCCGCGGCCTGTCCGACAATCACACCCAGATCGCGGCGGCCCAGACTTTGCGCCAATTCGGCCACCAGTTGGTGTTGACCCGGCGTCTGCTGTTGTTCGGCGATTTCCTTGAAAAACCGGATCGTGGTGCGCCAATCGCCGTCGCGCGCCACTTCACGTACTGCGGCCGTAATCGGTGCTGCGGCAAAGCGCGCCCGTTCGTCGGGCGTCGGTTCGGGCGCGGGGGTCATGCCCAGGCGGGGCAGCGGTTGTCCGATGCGTTCGAGCGCGAGCAAGCCGTAAAACTGGTCCGGGTGCCGCGCTGCCGCGGCAAAGCTTTCCTGCGCTTCGGTCTGGTGTCCATTGCGGGCGAGCGAAAGTCCTGCCCAATAAAACCCTTTGGCTTTCACCCCGGGGCCGCGCGCCGCCTCGGCATACCGGCGGAACAGGGTGGCTGCGCCAATGCCGTCATGATTGTGCCATAGTGCCGCCGTGCCACCCAGCCAGGTCAGCGAGGTGTAATCATCGCGCACCGAATATGTTTGGCGACTGATATCTTCGCCAGGTTTGAAGGCGTCGGCCGCCCCCAGTGCAATGCGGGCGACTGCTGTGCTGTCGCCCATGGCGGCGGCCGCGCGTGCAGCAAAAAGCAATTCGGCAATCCAGCGCGGGCGATCGAGTGGCGTGCCGTTCAGCGTTGGTCGGCTGGCCAGAAACTGAGCTTCGGCTTCGGCTCGGCCCAGCCGGTGGAGTTCGCGCGCGCGTTGAAAGGCAAAGCCGGGATCCGCGTCGAGCACGGCCGCAGGGAGTGCGGCAGCGGCATAAGGATCCCCCCCCGCCAGCGCAGCAAGCCGTCCTTGGGCTAAAGCGCGCACGCTGGACGAAGTCGAACCCAGCAGCCGTTGCGCAGGAATGGTTGCGCCCGCCCACAACAGGGCGTTGATACGCGCATCATGGTCGGCTGTGCCAAACCCGCTGCCCCAGTTGGCCAGGATGGCGGTCTCGGCGGCGTCGCTCATCACGCCGCCGCGCCATGCCGCGCGCGCCATTTCGGCGGCTTCGTGGCGGCCCAGGGTGCGCAAGGCCAGCGCATAAGTGGCCCGGCCCGGGTTTGTCAGCGGAGGAAAGCGGTCGAAAAATCCGACCACTGTGGCGGCCGGTGGTGTTTCATGATCCAATGCGGCCTCGGCCGCACGGCGCAAATGGTCTTCCTCGGGAAAGCCGGGATAATTGGCCAGAAAGCCGGAGTAATCGGCAAACGCATAGCGACCGCCTGCGCTCAGCAGTTTCCACCGTTCAATCGCCTGTGCCATGGGCCCATGTGCCTGGCTGGCCAGTTGCGCGCGCGCACGATCCCATGCGGACCCATCGAAATCACCATCGGTGGCATGTCCCGCAAACGACATCGCCAGCGCCGGAACAAGCGCAAGCGCTGGCCACCGCGGTGTGCGGGCCAACCGCTGCACGAGCATGCGGGCTTTACGCCAGCCGTTGGGCCTGGGCGTGGTATGCATGTCCGTGCTGGACATTGGGGGGGG
>CAIPWG010000239.1 GCA_903868655.1 uncultured Sphingomonadales bacterium | reverse complement strand
TCAAAATTCACGCGTGTCTCCATACTCGAGGCGCTCAGCCGAACCGCGCCTTGCTGAACACCATGACATGGCGCATGCCCGAGGTCGTCACAAAGCTGACCGCGACCGCGACCAGCTTCGCCAGACGCGGATTGATCGCCAGGATGGGCGCGCCGCCGACAATCACGGTGGTAAGCACCAGCCCGACCAATGCAGATACCAGAAACAAAGCTTGTTGCCGCCGTCGTTGCGGCCCAGCCCCGGCAACACGATCAGCAAACATCACGCGGCTCGACACGAGCCAGTTAACCGCGATCCCCAGGATGAATCCCGCTGCTGCGGCACCTGCCGGGGGTGTTCCTCCTTGCAACAGGATCAGAAAAGTACCTGCGTCGGCGCAAAGCGCCACGACGCTGGCGCTGAGATAACGAGCAAATGTCCCGGTTAGCACGGTCCGCAAAAGCATCGACGCCAAAGCCAGAACTGGCCAACGTCGAACCGCAATCCCGCCTGAAATACCGTTCATTTCCGTTCCCACTCGACACTCGAAACCGCGTGCTGGAAACACCATGACCCAAATGCGCTAAATCCGGGTTAATGCGTAGGCTGCGAGACCGAAATAATTGATGGGTATGGTTAACCAACGGTCAAGACTGCGTCTGCGCCCGGATGGTGTTGCCACGCGAAGTCCAAACGAACCCGGATTGGCCACGGTCAGCGGCTGCGGTTCACCGGTAGCGTGATGGCGGATTCCACGATAACGGTAACGTTCGCCCGGCACACCCGGTAACAGGCCGCGTTTCCTTGCCGGTACCCAGCAAACGAGGATGTCCGATGACCGATCGCCCAGCACGCAGAATAGCCCGAGCGGGCCTGATGCTCGCTCTGTTGCTGACGCCCGCGCTGACTTTGGCCGAGCCTGCCGACAGTCGCGCACCCAGCATACCCGATATTGATGCCCCTGAACTGGCCGCGACCGGCGCCGATGCCGCTGGCATGATGCAACGGGTTATCGCGCTGCACGATCGGGTCGATCCGCTGGCATCGCTGATCGCCGGGCGTGAAATCCATGCCGACCGCATTCTGCATATGCGTATATGGTATCCGGCCAAACGCGCGCCAGGTGCCGCCCCGGTAACATATTCCGCCAGCCTGACCGGTGAACCGGGTCACCCCGATGCGCCGTTCACGGTGGCTGGCATTGCGTTGGCCGATGCCCCAGCAGCAGGCGAGCACTATCCCCTGATTGTGCTGAGTCATGGTTACAACAACGATCCGGTGATGCTGAGCTGGCTTGGCGAAAACCTTGCCACCAAAGGTTATGTAGTGGTTGCGCCAGAGCATCGCGACCCGCCGATCTGGGACCGCGCGAAATCGCCCGCCGGATTGCTGACCCGGCCACTGGATATCATTGGATGCATCACCGCGCTACGCGGGGGGTTGCTGGGCAAACTGGTCGATACCGACCGGATGGGCCTGGTCGGCTATTCCTATGGCGGCTACGGCGTCTTGCAAGTCGGCGGGGCGAAACTCGATCCTGCCAGTCCTGTTGTCGCAGCCCTGCCCGCTGATCTGGTGGCTGCTTATGCCGGTTCTGGCGCCCGCGCTGCGGCGCTAACCGTATCGGGCATCCGCGCGATCGTGGCAATTTCACCCGCAGGCGGCGCACCATGGTCGGTGTGGGGCCGTGATGGTACCGGGCTAAGCAGGTTGCGCGCCCCACTGCTGGTGGTAGCTGGGAGCGCTGACCGCACCGTAGGATATGAGCAAGGACCGGCAGCGATTTTTGCTGCAGCAACCCACGCCGACCGCCATATGCTGGTGTTTTCAGGCGCAGGCCACGATATCGGCACCAATCCGCCGCCCGCCGAAATGCACAAGCAGTTGTGGGATTTCGACTGGTTTGCCGATCCGGTGTGGCGCAAGGACCGGATCAACGCCATCGCCACGCATTTCATCACGGCGTTCCTTGATAGCCATGTCAAAGGTGATGCCACACGCGCAGCATATTTGGCGGTGCCTTCAGAAAAATCGGACAATCCCGGTTGGCAAGGCGATGCACCCGGCTATGCGGCACAAAGCCAGGGCGGAAGCAATCCCACGTGGAAAGGGTTCTGGCGTGGTCACCAGGATGGTCTGCTGCTGGTTCACCGCGCAGCCCAGTAACCGCAAAAACCGGTTCCCAAACTTTACCCCATCGCACTATGGGGCGGGAACTCAACAACAGGACTGCAAACGACAATGGCCATCAAACTGACGTTGACCGAAGATGAAGCCGAAATCCTGGTGGATGCGCTCGAAGCCGATATGGAAGGCTACCTTGAATCCGCCAAGGAAGCGCGCGGCAACAACAATCGCGAAGACGTGAAAACTTTCAGCGAAGCCGCAGAACGCATTCAGGCCCTGCTTGCCAAGATTCGCCCGCTCGTCGAATAATCTGTGACCAGATCGTGATCGGCTTTGTCAGGGCTTGACCAGGCGCGCCGATCACGCTGGTTATGGGCGATGCTGTTGATGTTACTCGCTGCGCTCGCCCCCATCCCATCCGTTGCGACCGGGGTCAGCCCGCAAACCTGGGTTGAAATGGCGCCCGATGGCGGCAGCACCATTCGCATTTTGACCAGTGCTGAAACCTGCCCGACACTTAGCGTCGACGGCCATCGCCGCGTCAGCACGCTTCGCGCCGCACCCGAAATCCTGCCTACACGCAGCAACAAGGCCCAGGTTGCTGATCCGGCCACTTTCACACATCGAGTTTGCGAACTGCGCCTGCCGCGCACAGCAAAACACGCCAGGCTTAATGGACAGGCGCTGCCCTTGCCCGCTCCCCGGATCAATCGGATCGTCTTGATCGGCGACACTGGCTGCCGGCTTAAAGCATCGGAAAACGCGTGGCAGGATTGCCAAAACACAGCGCAATGGCCGTTTGCCGCGATTGCGGCACGTGCAGCCAGCCTACACCCCGATCTGGTGCTGCATGTCGGAGACTATCTTTATCGCGAAAGCCCGTGTCCCACCGATCAGCAAAACTGCGCCAATACCCCGTGGGGCTATGGCGAGCGCGGCTGGCGGGCCGATTTTCTTGATCCCGCCGCGCCTTTGCTGGCAGCAGCGCCATGGATCATGGTGCGCGGCAACCACGAAGAATGCGCGCGGGCCGGCCAAGGCTGGTGGCGGCTGCTCGATCCCCATGCCCTGCAACCGGGCAACGATTGCCGCGACCCGGCGAATGATCCGACGGGCGATCACACCGAACCTTTCGCGGTCAGTCTGGGCGGTGGCGCGCAAATCGTCGTCGCCGACCTGATCGAACTGGCCAGCGGCAAACATGGCGACACAGCCATAAACGCTGCGGTCGATCACGACCTTGCCATGATTGCGCGCCTTTCAAGCGAAGCGCCTGATACGTTCGTCACGGCCCATTTCCCGTTTAATCCGGTGCTGTGGCAAGACAAAACTCCTGGCAGCATTGTCATCGGCAGCAAGCCGATCAAAGGCCATGACTTGCCACCGCTGCCGCATGTCCGCGCCATGCTGGCAGGCCACATTCACCTGTTTCAATATGCCCGGTTTTCAGACCGGCCCACGCAAGTCATCACCGGTTTTTCGGGCACGATGGAAGATATCCCATCTGCGCCTGCCACTCTCAGCGAAGCCGCGGAAAAGCATGACGCTGCACCACTGACTGCACTGACTACGATCGGCGAAAAATTCGGCTATGCGGTTCTGCTTCGCCAAAGCCACGGCTGGCGGCTAACGGTATTTTCGGCCGAAGGCGAGCAACTTGGCGAATATACGCTGTAACACAAGCGCAAAGCCCGTGCATCCGGCGCGGTGCAAACGGTCGTATGATGGTTCATCGACCGGTTCGCAAAAAGGCTAAGCTATGGATTCCGCGGCACCTTCACAGACATTTCGCGCTGCACTGCGCTGGACCCTGGTAGTTGTCTTTGCCGGGGCAGGTCTGTTGCATCTCAAATCACCACATGCCTTCGAGCAGATAGTGCCAGCATGGGTGCCGTACCCGCATCAAGTGGTGCTGGCCACCGGAGTGGCTGAACTGCTGGGTGCGGCTGGACTTGTCATCACGCCAATGCGTTGGCTGGCGGGATGGGGACTGGCCGCTTACGCGCTATGCGTCTGGCCGGCGAATTTTCATCATGCCTTCGCAAATGTCGCGATCGACGGGGTTACATTAAGCTGGGCCTATCACGGGCCACGGCTGGTGTTTCAACCTGTGCTGATCTGGGCAGCGTTGTATGCGGGCACCGTGATCGACTGGCCATGGGCTCGCCAAAGATCCTGAAAACAGTCGCCAATTTGGTCGAATCTGCAATGGGTTAAGACACTCTTAGGCAATCGCGTGATATTACGTGAAAGAGTCGGGGGTGGTTGTAATGGCACAGAGCAAACGTCAGGTTTTTCGCAAATTCGTTAATGCGCCGCTAGCATGGCCAGCAGGACACGACGATCGTGCGATCCCGTCGCCGGTGCACAAGCTGGTCAACGAGGTCGAGGCCAACTTCGCCCGGCAAGGTCTGTTCGCGCACGATGCCTCATACGATCAGCGCGAAAAGAAGTTTCCTGGCTGGGTCCGCCTGTGCATCGTGGCGATACCCACGATCGCTCTATGGAGCGGAATTATCTGGTTCTTGCGGGCAGCGTTGTAACGCGATCGGAACCGGTCGGTCAGGCAGATCGCAACCCGCAACGGCGTTTGCGCAACACCGAACCGACGAAACCAAAGCCGGCCAATAGCATCAGCCAGCTCGCAGGCTCTGGCGCCGCTGCCGCAACAAGCGGTGTTGCAGCCCCTAGGTAGTGTTTACATTCAAGCACAACATTTGAGTGCTGCGACGAGATTGAGGAAGCCCGCGTAGTTTCTGGCGAGTTTGTCGTAGCGTGTTGCGATACGTCGGAAGTGTTTGATCTTACTGAAGAAGCGTTCGATCAGGTTGCGATCCTTGTAGAGTGCGGCATCGAAACCCCGCCATTGGGCTGTTGTAGTTCGGCGCGGAACGACGGGTTTCGCGCCTGCCCCGGCGATGGCGTCCATGGCTCGCTGGCCGTCATAGCCCTTGTCCGCCAGCACATGGCTTGCCGTCAGGCCATCAAGCAGGGCTTCAATTTGGGTGATGTCATTGCGTTCCCCACCCGTCAGGATGAAGCGAACGGGGTTGCCAAGCGCATCAGTGGCGGCATGAACCTTGGTGCTCAGGCCGCCTTTTGACCGTCCCAACGCGTGAGCTTCAAACCGTTCTTCGGATCGATCGCTTTTTTTGGGGCGCCAGCACTGTGCTGATGTGCACGCACGATGGTGCTGTCCACGAGAATGTATTCAAAGTCGGCATCATCGCTCAAGGCCTTGAAAAGATTCTCCCAGACCCCGCTGCGGCACCACCGGTTGAACCGCTGGTAAACTGTGTGCCACCGGCCAAACTCCTTGGGTAGGACACGCCAATGCGCGCCAGAACGGGCCAGCCACAGGATCGCTTCGACAAACAGGCGGTTGTCACGCCCCGTCCGCCCAGGATCCGTCGCCTTGCCAGGCAAATGGGGCGCGATGCGCTCCCAAACCGCGTCACTCAGTTCCTGTCGATCCATCCATGCCGACCTCCATCCAGCCAACAGTTTGAATCAGACTTTTCCCGTTTTGGGAATCCTGAATGTAAACACTACCTAGGGTGAACTGAAAATTGCCCCCGAAATCCGCAAAATCCGTTCCGAAGCTGTTGGCAGGAAACGCCAGATCGGCTCCATTGATTTCGACAGGAACTGAGTGACGCGGTTTGGGAGCGCATCGCGCCCCATTTGCCTGGCAAGGCGACGGATCCTGGGCGGACG
>CAIPWG010000238.1 GCA_903868655.1 uncultured Sphingomonadales bacterium | reverse complement strand
CAATAGAGATGCGGCGCGATCTGCACATGGCGCACTTCGGCCATACCGGCGATCTTCTTGGCTTCGAGCAAGCCGCCGACGCGTCCCAGGTTGAGCTGAAGGATCGCTGCTGCACCACAATCGAGCAGCCGGGCAAAGTCATATTTGGTCGCCAACCGTTCGCCCGTGGCAATCGGGATCGAGGTGGCGCGTGCCACCCGCGCGGTTTCCTCGGGCGCATCGGGCGGCAGCGGTTCTTCGAGCCACAACGGATCAGCCGCTTCCAGACGCTTGGCCAATCGGATTGCGCCCGCCGCCGTCATCTGGCCATGCGTGCCAAACAAAAGGTCGGCGCGATTGCCCACGGCATCGCGCAATGTGCGCGCAAAACGCTCGGACAGATCGAGTGCTTCCAGCGACAATTGCCGCCCGTCGAACGCCGAATAGGGCCCGGCCGGATCGAACTTGAGCGCGGTAAAGCCCATGGCAAGATAGACCTGCGCCCGCTCGGCCGCCAGATCGGGATCGTGGTACACATCGGTCTGATCACCAGGGCGCGGGTAAATATAGGTGTAGGCCCGCAGACGTTCGTGAACCTGTCCACCCAGCAGCTTGTAAACCGGCTGCCCCGCCGCTTTGCCGATGATATCCCAGCAGGCCATTTCCAGCGCCGACAGCACACCCATCACAGTCAGGTCCGGATGCTGGGTAAAGCCCGCCGAATAGACCCGGCGCCACAGCACTTCGATATCGTGCGGATCGGTGCCTTCGGCATAGCGGGCAAACACATCCTGACACATCTGCGCCACCAGATCCGGCGAAAACGGTACGCAATAGGCCTCACCCAACCCGGTAATCCCGCAAGCCGTGGTCAGGCGCACAAACACGAAATAGCGACCGCCGAAATGCGGCGGCGGATTGCCGACGACGAAGGTTTCTATTCCGGTCAGCCGCATGGCCGATAATCCCCCGCCCTTGGTTTTCTCGCCCACGTTGTGAAGTGTCCCAACTGGCCCTGCAACCGCGCAACCCATCCCGATACGTCACCACGGACCTGGTCCGTTGCGACAGGAGGCGTCAGAGTGATCACCTGTCGTGGCCCCGGCAAGTGAAGCTTTTTGCCGAACCGGACAATTTCCTTATTGTGATGGCCCGATGCCGCAGGCCCCGCTATGGGCTGCGCGATGAGCGGCCCTCTTTCCATTCTCATCGACGCCGACGCCTGCCCGGTGAAGGACGAGATTTACAAGGTGGCGTTTCGCCGTGCGGTGCCGGTCGTAGTGGTCAGCAACAGCCGGATACGTCTGCCCGAACATCCGCTGATCAGCCGCATGGTGGTAAGCGATGCGTTCGATGCCGCCGATGACTGGATCGCCGAACAGTGCGGGCCCACCAGCGTGGTAATCACCGCCGATATCCTGCTGGCCGACCGCTGTCTGAAAGCAGGCGCCACCGTCATCGCATCGAACGGCAAGCCGTTTACGCTCAATGGCATTGGCGCAGCGATCGCGACCCGCGCGATCATGGCTGATCTGCGCGCGGGCGGCGATGCCGTGGGCGGCCCTCCGCCGTTCACCAAAACCGATCGATCACGCTTTCTCCAGGCGCTCGACAAGGCGCTCGTCCGGCTGACACGCACATGACGCACGATGCCATCATTCTGGGCGCCGGCGCGGCGGGCCTGTGGTGCGCGGCGACCGCTGGCCAGCGCGGCCGGCGCGTGGCTCTGCTCGACCATTCCCCCGAAGTTGGCCGCAAGATTCTGATTTCGGGCGGTGGACGCTGCAATTTCACCAATCTGGGCGCCAGTCCCGAACGGTACCTGTCACAGAACCCGCATTTCGCCAAATCGGCGCTCAGCCGCTATACCCCCCAGGATTTTCTGGCACTGGTAGAACGCCACCGCATTGCGTGGCATGAAAAAACACTCGGGCAGTTGTTCTGCGATGGATCGGCGCGCCAGATCGTGGGGCTGTTGCTCGACGAATGCGCGCGCGGCGCTGTCGATGTTGCCTGCAACGCCACGATTGATGCGGTTGATCATGCCGATGGCCTGTTTCGCGTCACCAGCGGTACGCGCACATTTGCCGCGCCGTCCTTGGTGATCGCCACCGGCGGCCCGGCAATTCCCAAAATGGGCGCCACCGGGTTCGCCTATGAATTGGCGCGCCAGTTCGGGCTGAAAGTGGTGCAGCCCCGCCCCGCGCTGGTGCCGTTGACTTTGGCGGGCGAAGACTTGCTGTTCCGCGAATTGTCGGGCGTCTCGGCCGAGGTCATCGCGCAAAGCGGCAAAACTGCATTCCGCGAAGCCGCCCTGTTCACCCATCGCGGGTTGTCGGGCCCGGCGATTCTGCAAGTATCGAGCTATTGGCAGCACGGTGATCCGATTGCCGTGCGGTTCCTGCCCGACCGCCCCGCAGGCTGGCTGCTGGAAGCCAAGGCGGCGCACCCGCGCGCAGGGCTGCGCCGACTCTTGCGCGATGCCCTACCCGAACGGCTGGCCGATGTGCTGTGCGATCGACTGGCGATCGACTGCGAACTGGGTGCGCAGACCGACCGAACTTTACGCGCTGCGGAGGCGAAACTTGCCGACTGGCGCTTTACCCCCAATGGCAGCGAAGGCTATGCCAAAGCCGAAGTCACCGCAGGCGGTATCGCCACCACCGAATTGTCGTCAAAGACAATGGAATCGCGCCGCGTGCCGGGGCTCTATGCCATTGGCGAAGCGGTTGATGTGACTGGCTGGCTGGGCGGTTACAATTTCCAATGGGCCTGGGCCAGCGGCTGGGCCGCGGCGCAATCGATTTAGGTTCAGACCGTCCGCCCCGGTTCTCGACCTGACCATACCATCATGATGGTATCATTGAGGGCAAGGGCCGAGCGGCAAGCCTGAAACACACAGACACGCAGGAGATATGAACATGATACCCCGCGAACTGATCGGCACGGCGTATGTTCCCGATGGCGAAGAACTGCGGCTCTATCGCCACGGCAACGATTTCATGATCGTGCTCGACCGCAACGAACTGATGAGCACACGCCAGCGCGGATCAGAAGAGGCGCTGGCAACGATGGCGTGTGCGCGGATCGCGGGCACCCCGCGCCCGCACGTGCTGGTCGGCGGATATGGCATGGGCTTTACTTTGCGTGCCGCACTGGCCGCACTGCCTGCAGACGCGATCGTGACTGTTGCCGAGGTCCTGCCTGACATCATTGAATGGGCGCGCGGGCCGATGGCCGAAGTCGCCGCCGGATGTCTGGACGACCCACGCGTGCGATTGATCGTTGGCGATGTCGTCAAAGTGATCGATACCTCGCCCGGCACTTTCGATGCGATCCTGCTCGATGTCGACAACGGCCCCGACGGCTTGGTCCGCCCCGACAACAATCGGCTTTATTCGAGGCGCGGGCTTGCGGTCGCGGGCGAAGCGCTGCGTCCCGGCGGGGTCCTCGCGATCTGGTCCGCCGCCAAGGACGAACGGTTTGCGCGCCGCCTGGATGAAGCCGGTTTTGCCGTGGATGAAGTCTATGTGCGCGCCCGATCCAACGGCAAAGGCGCAAAGCATATCATCTGGTTCGCCTCAGCCCCCGTGGCCTGATCCCATATCGATGACATAGCGGTAGCGCACTTCGCGATTTTCAACGCGCGCATAGGCCTCGTTGATCTGGTGGGGTTTGATCAGTTCAATCTGCGGCCGAATGTTGTGGGCCACACAATAATCGACGACTTCCTGTGTTTCAGGCATGCCGCCGATGCACGATCCCACCAGCGACCGCCGCTGGTTCCACAGCCCGGCCCCCGTCACTCCGCCCAGGGCGCCCGGCGCACCGACATTGACGAACACACCATCCTGCCGAACCAGCGGCAGGAACGGCGATACGTCAAACGGAAAAGGCACGGTCGACAGGACGAGATCGAACCGGTTGACCAATTCGTGCGTCAGTGGAATCGGGTCGGTGGCTGCCGGGTGCCAGACAATCACGTCCTTGGCCCCCATGGCCAGAGCATCCTTTTCCTTCGCCGGGCTGGTGGTGAACACAGTGGCAAAGGCCCCGCGTGATACCGCCAGTTTCAGCGCCATATGGCCCAACCCGCCCAGCCCGATGACCGCAAACCGCTGTCCCGAACCCAGCCGCCAATGCTGCATCGGGGAAAACGTGGTTACGCCCGAACACAGCAACGGGGCAATCGCGGCCAGATCGTCCACCGGCGGGACTTTCACGACAAACCGTTCGCGCACCACGACCCGCTCGGAATAGCCACCCTGGGTCTGCCCGGGCCCGCGCGTGTCGGGTGAGGCATAAGTCAGCGTTGCGCCTGTTGTGCAATATTGCTCCAGCCCCGCCATGCAATTTTCGCACGCACCACAGCTGTCGACCATGCAACCGACACCGGCGAAGTCACCGACCGCCAGCCGCGTTACTGCTGCGCCAACCGCACTTACCCGCCCGACGAATTCATGCCCTGGTACCATGGGATAGGCTTGATTGCCCCATTCGCCGCGCACCATGTGAATGTCGGAATGGCATACCCCGCAAAACAGAATATCGATCGCGACATCATCGGCCAGCAACGCGCGCCGCGTGATATCCATCGGGCCAAGCGGCCCGGTGCTGCTGTGTGCGCCATAGCCGCGCGTGATCGCGGTCTGCGCAGGATCGGTTGTGGTGGCGTTCGCGGGGATTGCTGACACGGGCGGGCTCCGAAAGCTGGGGGGATCGTTCCCCCCTCGCCTAGGGCCCCGCCCTCCTGCGCCGACAGCGTCGGAAACTACCCAGCAACCTCAGCGACCGCGCGCCGCACCCTTTATCCCCAACCACAAAGCCGCATTGAACTTTGCAGTATCAAGCTTGTCTTCCCCCGAAAAATCCTGACCGGTCATCGCTGCGGTCCACCATTGCGCGGACCGTTCGGGCAGGACACTGGTCGGACGCGCGGCGGCCTGGCGCAAGGGCGGCTTGGGCAATTCGGTTGCATCGAGCGGCTGCGGCCATTTCGCGGTATAGCTCCATGCGCCACGGGCTTGTGCCGGGTCAAACGCCTGTGCCATCGGCAATGCCACGCTGTCGTTGAGCCCCAGTGGCGGCAGATCGAGCAGGCGTTCGATGGTTTTCATCAGATTGACCGTGGAATAGCGGGTCGACAGCACCACGCCGCGCTTGACCCCCGGCCCGACCAGATAGACCACCGACCGGTGTGCATCGACATGGTCGGCACCATCCTGGGCATCGTCTTCGACCACCGCGATCAGCGTATCCTTGCCAGCAGGGCTCTGTGCCACCGTTTCAACAATCCGGCCGAGCGCATAATCATTATCGGCCATCTGCCGGTCGGGGGTGTTCACACCATCGATCGCTTCGTCAAAATCACCGAAGTGATCATGATCGATCCGCAACAAAGTAAGGCGCGGCGTCTGGCCCGCAGCCACACGGGGCAGCCAATCGCGTTTCCATTCCTCGACCAGCCAATAATCGGGAAAGCCCTGATCAAAGCTGCGGTAATAGGGATCGGTCACCGGATCGAGCCGGGTATCGGCGGCCCACATCACGCGCAAACCCGTGGCATGGGGATCGCGTTCGCGCGGCAGCCGGTTGGCGCCTGCAGCTTTGCCATAGCGCGAAAGATCGCCGTAAAAGCCGTAGTTGCGCACGCTCAACCCTTTGGCCATCGCCGCGGCCCACAAAGTGCCCGCGCCCGCTGCACCATCCAGCCCATCGGCCGCGGTCAGATCGGCGGTGCCCGCCAGCAAATCGGGATCGTCAGGCACGTCGGGATTGGCCACATGTCGCTCGGCCGCGCTGAGTGCGACATTGACGAAACGGTTTGAACCTTCGCTCTCATAAGCAAGCCCCTTGCCGGCATAACCGACCGGGGTGATCCGTTCGAGCAAATCGACCGCACGCGCTTGCGTGGTCCAGCTCCACCCCGTCGCGGAGACTTCGCCAGCGTCGAAAAACCGGTCAAACGTCACAAATTCCTTGGCCAATGCGTGGTGATTGGGGGTCATCACACCGGGAAACAGTGTCAGTTTGGGATCGCCATCACCGGGCCGCAGATCGCCGAGCAGCTGATCGTATGTGCGGTTTTCCTTGACGATATAGATCACGTTTTTAATCGTTCCGCGCATCGCCGCCATCACTGCTTCGGCATCTTGCGCGGCCTTCACCACCGGCAAGCGCATGTTGCGCACCACCCGCGTGCGCAACGCAGCAAACCCGGCATCAGTTGGCAACGGCGCGGTCAGCAGCGATCCGGTCTGCAATTGCAAGACATAGCGCCCCGATGCGCGGCAGCCCGCTTCATCACTGCGCTTTGTACCCAGCGTCGCGCGGCACGCCCCGGGGTTGGGTCCGGGAATGCCCTTGAAATTGGCGACGGCGACATGGCCGCCAGCAGTTGCCACCGCATCGGGATACCAGCCGGTCGGCGCCAAACCCACCACCCGCGCCGATGCGCCTGATGGCTGGGCCAATGTGCGCGCCAGATCAATCGAGGCCAGCGCGTTGATCCCGCCCAGCGTAACCAGCAAGCGACCTTTTGCGCCCAAAGCCAGCGCATTGGGGTTCAACCCCTTGGCCCGGATCGTGCCCGACACTTTGGGCAGGACCATGATCGGATATTCGGTCAAGGAAGCGCCATTTGCCGCCAGCACGATCAGCGTATCGGCATTGTCACCGGTTGCCAGCACCCGGCCATCGCGCAAAGGCAGCAGCGCAGTCGGCTCGGCCTGGGCTTTCACCCGCGCAACCACGTGCATGACATCACCCGCAAGATCGAGCGTGATCAGTTCGCGGTCGCGCGGTGCAGACACCACCGCCCGGTTGTTCGCCGCCATGACAATCCGATAGGGATACGTCCCACCCGGTACGCCGCGCTGTGCCGGATCGATCTTGCCGGGACGCAGATCGATCTCGCCGGCAACTGCACGCTTTGCAGTATCGACCAGCGTCACCGAATCGTTGAAGAAATTGGCCACCAGCAGCCGGTCAATGCCGGCCCAGACAACGCCAGCAGCGGCCGGTTTCACCCGCAACCCCAATCCCGCCTTGTGCCCCAGCATGATCGGCGATCCATCGGCGACCAGCCCATGACCATCCCACCGGAACAAGGCCACACTATCGACAAAGCCCAGAGTCACGGCAATCCGCGTGCCATCGGCCGACCACGCCAACCCGGCAAAACTTGCCGGAACCGGCGCTTCGGCCAGTTTCACCGCCCCTTTGGCGCCGATGCGATAGACCATCAGCCGCTCGGTCGAATGGGCATAGTCGGGCGCGCCATTGGCCAGTGCCATGCCGTTGAACCCCGAGGTCAGCACCGCGATCACCGAACCATCGGGGCTGGTTGCCATCGCCGCGGGATTGGTGATGGCGGGCGATCTGGATGTGCCATCGAGGGTGCCGAACCGTGCCAGATGCGCGCCGGGCATCGCCAGCGGGGTAAGCGCCATGCCGGGGGCAGTGATGGCATCGTCGTCATCGGCATCGCGCGCCAGCGCGGGCCCCTGCATCCACATCAAGGCTTGTGCCGCCAGCACCACCCGCATGACTTTCATGAAGCATTCCTTTTTGGTGGAATCGTCGGCGCAAACCACGCCACGATTGCAAGCGCGCAACATACACCGGTTATATGATCGATTTGCGGCACTCGCTATGTCAAGCTCGGCGTCATCCGCGCAGGAGATCAGCATGACCAGCACTATGCGTACCGAAGCCGACAGCATGGGCTTGATCGACGTTCCTGCTGATGCCTATTGGGGCGCGCAAACCGAACGCAGCCGTCAGAATTTCGTGTTTGCGCGCCATGAACGCATGCCGATTGCAGTGATCCATGCGCTGGCAGCAATCAAGCTGGTGGCTGCCCGCATCAACCAGGCGCATGGGCTCAACCAACCATTGGCGGAGGCAATCGAGGCCGCAGCGGGCGACGTAATCGCAGGCAAGCTCGATGATCAGTTCCCGCTCGCGATCTGGCAAACCGGATCGGGCACCCAGACCAACATGAATGTCAACGAAGTGATTGCCGGGCGCGCCAACGAGATCCTGACCGGGCAACGCGGCGGCAAAGCGCCGGTGCACCCCAACGATCATGTCAACCGCGCGCAGTCGTCCAACGACAGCTTTCCCACGGCGTTGCACATTGCCGCAGCGCGCGGCGTCTTCAATCAGCTCGATCCCGCGCTGGTGCTGATGCATCAGACATTGGCCGCGCAGGCCGTGGACTGGAACGATATTGTCAAGATTGGCCGTACGCATCTGCAAGATGCGACGCCCTTGACGTTGGGTCAGGAATTTTCAGGCTATGCCGCGCAAATCGCGCAAGCCCGCGGGCGGATCGCGCAAGCGCTGGAGGATGTTCTCGAACTGGCGCAAGGCGGAACTGCCGTGGGCACCGGCCTGAATGCACCACCCGGCTTTGCCGAAGCCTTTGCACACGACCTCAGCAGCATGACGGGCATCGCGTTTCGCCCTGCGGTCAATTCCTTTGCCGCGCTGGCTGGCAACGATGCGCTCGTCTCGCTATCGGCGGCACTGTCCACGCTGGCGGTGGCATTGACCAAAATCGCCAATGACATCCGCCTGCTGGCCTCGGGCCCGCGTGCTGGGATCGGCGAATTGGTTCTGCCCGAAAACGAGCCAGGCAGTTCGATCATGCCGGGGAAAGTGAACCCGACCCAGTGCGAGATGCTGGCCATGGTGGCCGCTCAAGTCATCGGCAATCACACCGCCGTGACGGTTGGCGGCATGCAGGGCCATCTTGAATTGAATGTGTTCAAACCGCTGATCGGTGCAAACGTGTTGCGTTCGATTGACCTGCTGGCAT
>CAIPWG010000237.1 GCA_903868655.1 uncultured Sphingomonadales bacterium | reverse complement strand
TGCGATCATCCATGCGGTCTGCCAGATCGGCCAGCGCCAGCCACGGTTCGGGCCGCGCCGCGAACCTCTGCGATGCACGCGAATAGGCCGCCTTTGCCTTATCCATATCGGCGCTCCGTTCTGCCAGCAAGCCGGCGGTCATCAAAGTGTCGAGCCTGTCAGGCCCGGCTTGCCGCATTACCGCCCAGGCCCGTTCGGCGCCGTCGATGTCATCCCCGTCGATGAGCATCCGCGCAGTGTCCCAAGCCAGCCGGAAATCGAACCCGGCAGCCATACCCTGCTGAAAATCATGCAATGCGGTCGTTCCGTCGCCCCGGGCCAAGGCGGCTTCGCCACGCAAACGCCAGGCAACCGGGCTTTGGTCGGTGCCCAATGCCTGTTCCATTTCCTGCGTCTGACCGCGCAACAGGGCCGCCTCTGCCGACAATTCGTTCCGATCGATGGCTGGCAAAGCGTCATTTGCCAGCCGGGCCAGCGCGGCTTGGGCCCCATCGCCATCGCCCAGCGCCAGATTGGCATGAACCAGCAACAGCACCATGTCGCGGTTGTCGGCGTCGGCCGACAGCGCGCTCAAAACCTTTTCACGCGCGGCAGCATAGTCTTCCGCGGCATAGGCGGCTTTCGCCTCGGTAAAACGCGCGATCGGATCGGTATGGCTGCACGCGACCAGCGCCAGCGGGGCAAGCAAGGCAAGGGACGGTCTCATGGCCAGATCGCATATCATCAAGGCTTCAACTTTGGGTAAATCGGCGTGCAAGGGTGCTTGCGGCGTCTCCCCCCTTGACCTGCGGGCAAAGGGATACCATCGCGCCCGCAACACCACCGTTCGACTTTCAGGAAAGATACACACATGGGTTTTCGCTGCGGCATCGTGGGCCTGCCCAACGTCGGCAAATCGACGCTGTTCAACGCGTTGACCGAAACGCAGGCCGCGCAGGCCGCGAATTACCCGTTCTGCACGATCGAACCCAATGTCGGCAATGTCGGCGTACCCGATCCCCGGCTCGACAAATTGGCCGCGATTGCCGGCAGCCAAAAGATCATCCCGACGCAATTGGGCTTTGTCGATATCGCCGGGTTGGTGCGCGGCGCGTCGAAGGGCGAAGGACTGGGCAACCAGTTCCTGGGCAACATCCGCGAAGTCGATGCGATCGTCCATGTGCTGCGCTGCTTTGAAAACGACGACATTCAGCATGTCGACAACAAGGTCGATCCGATTTCAGACGCAGAAACGGTGGAAACCGAACTGATGTTGTCCGATCTGGAAAGCTTGGAAAAACGCGTTCCTGCTGCGCAAAAAAAGGCCAATAGCGGCGACAAGGAAGCCAAGCTGATGGCGTCTGTGCTGGGTCAGGCGCTGGACCTACTGCGCCAGGGCAAGCCCGCACGGCTGACCGAACCCAAAGACGAAGAAGAACTGCGGGTGTTCCAGCAGGCACAATTGTTGACCGCCAAACCTGTGCTCTACGTCTGCAATGTCGACGAAGACTGTGCTGCCAATGGCAATGCGCTGTCCGCCAAAGTGTTTGAAAAGGCCAAGGCAGAAGGCGCCGAAGCGGTCATCGTGTCGGCTGCGATCGAATCCGATCTCGTTGGCATGGATGGCGAAGAACGGCTGGCTTTCCTTGAGGAAATGGGCCTGCACGAAACCGGGCTGAACCGCGTGATCCGCGCCGGGTATGAGTTGCTCCACCTGATCACGTTCTTCACTGTCGGCCCTAAAGAAGCCCGCGCCTGGACCGTGCACAAGGGCGCACGCGCTCCGCAGGCGGCTGGTGAAATCCACACCGATTTCGAACGTGGCTTCATCCGGTCCGAAACCATCGCATATGATGATTACATCGCGCTGGGCGGTGAAGCCGGCGCACGCGATGCAGGCAAATTGCGGCAGGAAGGCAAAGAGTACATCGTCAAGGACGGCGATGTACTGCACTTCCGCTTCAACGTTTAACCGAACGATTGACAGCACCGGGGGCAGCAGGCACACCCGGGTTATGCAGTTCTATGAAGACTTGGTGGTGGGCGAAGTCCACCGGTTCGGCGCTTACGCAGTGACCCGCGAAGAGGTCATCGCCTTTGCCACGCAATACGATCCGCAGCCGTTCCATCTCGACGATGAAGCGGCAGCGGCCACCCATTTCGGGCGGCTGTCGGCCAGCGGCTGGCACACATCGGCCATGACGATGGCAATGCTGGTCGCACGCCACAAGGAATCCGGGCATCAAGGCCTGGGTTCGCCCGGTGTCGATGAACTGCGCTGGCTACGCCCGGTCTATCCTGGTGACACGCTGAGCGTGGAAACCGAAATGCTGGAAAAGCGCCGAAGCGCGACCAAACCCGATCGCGGCATTTTCCGCACCGCCACACGGGTATACAACCAGGACGGCGTGATGGTGATGAGCATGACCAGCCGCGCAATGGTCCGCACCCGCGACCCGCAGGGCAACGATTGAGGCGCAAAGCCTCCCGGAACGCAACCGGCCAGAGCGCAACCGAATAGTCAACCCGTGCTTGCGCCGGGCCCAAGTTGGTTCACGGCCAAACGATCCGGACCTATTCCGACGAACCAAAACCTGCCCGTACCGCGCCTTTCAAAATTGCTATGCCGGACCTGTCGGGTCGGACAGCCTCAACGCCATCGCGGTCTGCTGTCATGCGGCTTTCTACGAGCTTACATCGGTTTGCATTGGGTATCACCAGTGGCGTCGTAGACTGTCTGGCCTTTGGCATCGGTGATCGCCAGATGGCCGTCAAAGACCGCAACTACGCCCAGTGCCTTGTGCTTGCCGCCGGGCACCGCGGTCAGCGTGGCGGCGTAAAGCGGACCAGCGTAATGGGTGTGCGCGCCTTGCGGCAGCGCGACGGCGTCGTTGGCGACCGGGATCGACACGATATGGTCATCAAGCTTGATCAGCGCACGTGTTTCCATCGCCAGAAACACCGCCCCCATGCCCCCATTTGACGGCACGAAATTGCAGCCCGATCCATACAGCTTGTTCTGGGTGACATCGAAGTACAGGATCGGTTGCAAAGTCAGCTTCGGCGCTTCGGGCTTTGCCCCAGAGCACGCGGCAAGCGCCATCAGCAACGCCAGGCTAGCCGGCTTAAGATATGCCATCATCCCCTCCCGAACAGTTTTTCAATGTCCGCATGCGCCAGCTTGATCCACGTCGGGCGACCATGATTGCACTGGCCCGAACGCGGTGTCGCCTCCATTTCGCGCAGCAGCGCGTTCATTTCCGCCACCTGCAACACTCGGCCCGCGCGCACCGAGCCGTGGCAGGCCATTGTTGCCAACACCAAATCGATGCGTTCGCCCACCAGCAGACTGGCCCCGTTGCGCGACAAATCATCAGCGACATCGCGCACCAGCGCTTGCGAATCGCCCTTGCCCAAGGCCGCAGGCACCGCGCGCACCAACACTGCCGCCGGGCCGAACCGTTCGATCACCAGCCCAAACCGCGCCAGATCCTCGGCCGCTTCTTCCAACCGATCGCAATCGGGTTCATCGAGTTCGACCACCTCGGGTAACAGCAGCGCTTGCGCCGGTGCATCGCCCTGCCCCGCGCCTGCGGCCCGCAAGCGTTCCAGCACGAGGCGTTCGTGTGCGGCGTGCTGGTCAACCAGAACCAGCCCGTCATCAGCTTCTGCCACGATATACGTGCGCGCCACTTGTCCACGCGCCACGCCGAGGGGATGCACCACCGCATCGGGTACCGGCGCGGCAGCGGATTCAGCCCGCGCACCGGGGGGCGCCATAACGGATGCCTCGTACCCGCGCCACGCCGCACCTGCTTCTCCCAGTCGCGGGCCGCCTTGTGCAAAAAGGCTGGCTTGCGGTATTGGCATCACGACAGGCTCGGCTTGCCACGCCTCCATTGCCGCACGGTCCGGGGTTTGCGCGGAACGACGGTCTCCTTCAGTCAGTGCCTGACGGAGGCCGGTTACGATCATGCCGCGGACGAGTGCGG
>CAIPWG010000236.1 GCA_903868655.1 uncultured Sphingomonadales bacterium | reverse complement strand
TGGTTGCCCGAGGCGAGTTGCGACATTACGCCGGTCAATGCCACGATCGGGTGCGCGATGGCCTGCCCCAGTTTGCGCGACAGCCCGAGCGCCAGACCGATCATCGCGATCCCGCCCAGTACCAATGTGACCAACGCAATGGTGATCGCCGATTGCTGCCGCGCCGCGTTGTCGGCAATCAGTTTGTCCTCCGCATCGCGCACAGCGCGCAATGCCAGCACCGGCTTGGTGATCAACACCGCCTTGCCCGCTGCGCGCACTTCTGCCTCGGCACGTTCGCGGCCGCCTGCTTTGACTTCTTCGATCAGCCGGTCACCCCAGTCACGGCGCCAGGCCAAAGTGTCTTCACGCGCACTGCGGATCGCCGCGATTTTCTCCGGGTCGGTCAATTGCGCTTCGAGCGTGGTGGACGTGCGGTCAAAATCGTCGCGCGCCTCTGTGTAGGATTTCAGATATTTCTCATCCGCCGTAACGAGAAAGCCCCGCATCTGGCTGTTTTGACGCAACAGCGCGGATTCCAGAGTCAGCGCCTCGGCATGGATCATCTGGCTAAGATCGTTACGCTCGATCGCGGACCGGATCATCAGGATGTTGGCCAGGAATACGGCCATCATCACGGCAGCTGATGCGGTCACCAGTACGAATGACAGGCCAAGCTTGCGCTGGATGTTGAGCGAATTGAGCATTCAAAAATTCTCCGCAGACATCGGCGCCGCGCGCGGACCGGATGACGCGCGGCGGGTTTGGCCGAACGCAGTGTCCGACCAAGCTAGGACGGCCGATAAGCCGCAGAAATTAACCACGCGCGGTCAATTCGATACGCGGAAGTTACAGGCCATGCGTTTACCAAAGCGTCACCCCCGCACAGCAGCAGGGGGCCGTGCCAGCCAGCGAAGCCCAAAATTAAGTCTGTCTACCAATGCCATCCGAAAATTACCTGAGCCACGCGGTACCGGCCTGTTAAGCATAGCCACAGCAAGAGCCCGGCTGCCAGATTCATTAACCAGGGGCCTTTCTTGTGAAAACACCGATCACTCTGCTCGCGCTATCCACCGCGTTCGCGCCACTGACCGCCTGGGCCGACAGTCCAGCCGCCGATGCCACCACCCCCGCAACGGCTAAAAGCGCGTTCACCACCGGCGTCGCCAAAGGGCGCGACTTGCTCGACACCGCGATTTCGGCCAGCACGATCAGCAGCGCCGAACTCGCCAAAATCGGAACAACCTCCATCGCGGAAACCGTCGGCAACATTCCCGGCATTCGCGCCGAAACCGGTGGCACCGATGGCCGCGTGTCGATCACCATCCGCGGCCTGCCACTCGATGCGGATGGCTCCAAGTTTCTGCAGATCGAAGAGGACGGTCTGCCGGTGCTGGAATTCGGCGATATCTATTTCGGCTCCACCACCCAGTTTCTGCGTACCGACCTGAGCCTGGGACAAGTTCAGGCGATCCGCGGCGGGTCTGCATCGACTTTTGCCTCGAACTCGCCCGGTGGCGTAGTCAATTTTCTGTCCAAGACGGGCGAAGAGACCGGTGGCGTGCTGCAAGTCAGCTCGGGTGTGAACTATGATCTGGGTCGCATCGATTTCGATTACGGCAGCAAGATCGACGACCATTGGCGGTTCAACATCGGCGGCTTCTATCACCAAGGCGAAGGTCCGCGCGCCAGCGGTTATCAGGCGTTTCAGGGCGGCCAGATCAAATTCAACGTCACGCGCACATTCGACGGCGGCTACATCCGCGTCTACGCCAAACTGCTCGATGACAAGGAACCGTATTACGGGCTCGTCCCGGTCTTGATCAGCGGCTCGAACAGCGCCCCTGCCATTTCTGCCATCCCCGGCTTTGACCCGCGCAGCAATTCGGCCTGGTCACGCAATATTATCAGCCTGCAAGCCTTGGGCCAGACCAACCAGCCCGAAAACATCAGCTTGAAGCAAGGCGACCACAGCAAAGTCCACTCGTTTGGCATCGAAGGACAATTCGATATCGCCGAATGGACCATCACCGACCATTTCCGCTATTCGGATATCTCGGGCCAGCACAGCGAAACTGCGGGATCGCGGTTCATTCCGGCTGCTTATCTCGCCACGGCGCTCGGTGGGCCGGGTGCAACGCTCAGCTATGCCGACGGACCGATGGCCGGGCAGATGGTGGCCAATCCCGCCACGATCAACGGCAATGGCCTGGCTGCGATCAACCTTTACAGCCACGCAGACCTTAACAGCTTGAACTATACGGTGAACGATTTGCGCGCCAGCCGGGTATGGTCTGCGGGCAAGGGCAAACTGACCACGACCGCAGGTCTCTATGCCTCGTCGCAAGATATCAACATGATGTGGAACTTCGTTAGCACGCTCAACGATTTTGCGAGCGGCGGCAATTCAAGCTTGCTCAATGTCACCACGGCAACGGGCATTCCGGTATCGCAGCAAGGCGTTCTGGCTTATGAAATCGTGGGCTATGGCGGGCTCTACCACCGCCTCTACGATGTCAATTTCCGAACAATCGCGCCTTATGGTTCGGCCAACTACCAGTTGGGCAAACTCGCGGTCGGCGGCAGCTTGCGCTATGATTTCGGTAAAGTAACCGGGGCCGTCTATGGCTCGGAACTCGGCGGCGGACGGATCGGCTCGGGCACTTACAATTTCAACGGCACGGGCGTCGTCACACCGCCCGAAATGCAGACCGCGCTGCTGCCGGTGTCGCAACCCGCCGGTGTTGGCTATTCCTATGGCTATCTGTCGTATTCGGTCGGTGCCAACTATCGCTTCGCCGAAGGTCTGTCGGCCTTTGCACGATACAGCAAAGGCGCGCGCGCCAGTGCAGACCGCAACCTGTTCCCGCCGACGTTCAACACCGCCACGGGTGGCCTGACCAGCCCGGATCTGGCTTATAGCCCCATCAAACAGGCCGAGGTGGGTACAAAGTTCCGCAACGGCGCACTGACCGTCTACGTAACCGGATTTTGGGCATCGACCACAGACAACAATTATCAGGTCGGCAGCGACAACAACGGCGCTACGGTCGTCACCGCAATCAACCGCACATACAGCGCCAAAGGCGTAGAATTGGAGAGCGAGGCGCGCAAAGGCCCGTTCAGCCTGCGACTGGGTGCAACCTATACGAAGTCCAAGATCGACACCGACTTGTCCAACCCCGCCGAAAACGGCCTGACCCCGCGGCACGAACCCAACTTCTTCTTCACGGCTATGCCGCAGTTTGAAACCAAGATCGTGTCGATCGGAGCCAACGTGGTCGGCGTCACCAGCAGCTATGCACAAGACACCGATTTGCTGAAACAACCCGGCTATGTGCTGGTCAATCCGTTCGTCGAAGTACGGCCCATGCCACGCGTGACACTGTCGTTGAATGTGTACAATCTGTTCAACAAACTGGCGATCGTGGAACTGGGGTCGGCGGCCGTGCCCGCCGGTGGCGTGGTCAACGCACTGACACTCAATGGCCGCACCGTAAAGGGTGCAATCCGTATCACGTTCTGATCCGACCCATAGATTGCAAGGGGCGCGGCGAGGTAACTGCCGCGCCCTTTTCAAAAAGCAAGACAGTCGCCCCGAAGGGGATGATTTTTTCAAAACCGATCTAGTGGTGGACAGGGGTGGATTCGAACCACCGTACGCTCTCGCGGGCAGATTTACAGTCTGCTGCCATTAACCACTCGGCCACCTGTCCACACCAGATATGCCGGTGCCGGGCCCATTGCCGGGCCTGGCAAATGCCGTTTCGCGGATGCGAAAGCGGCGTTACCAGCCGAGGGAGGCGACCCTTTGGCGAAGCGGGGCTTGCCTGTCAATGGGGGGGCTGGCACAGGGCCTCAAGAAATTTGCCGTTGTTGTCCTGATATGAAAGTGCCCTGCCATGGCTTCGCCCCGTCGACCATCCGATGATCGTTCCCGCACCACCCGCGACGGGGTGAATGAAAGCGGCCGCCCCAAGACCTCTTTGCGCGGGCGCGAAGGCCGCATGCACGGCGGTCGTGGCTCGGGCCGTGCCAGTACCGGCGCAGTGCGGCTATGGGGCCGCCACGCGGTCGAGGCCGCACTGACCAATCCCGAACGCGTGGCCAAGAAACTGTGGGGCACGCGTGAGGCGATTCAGGCAATGCTCGACGATCATGATGCCGAGCTGCCAACATCACTGCCTATCGAATATGCACAAGCCGCAGACCTTGGCCGTCTGGTCGCGCGCGATGCGCCGCACCAGGGGCTGGTGCTCGATTGCGCACCCTTGCCCGATCTGGTGCTGGGTGAAGCGCTCGAAGAAGCGAATGGCCGCACGATCGTGCTGCTCGATCAGGTTACCGATCCGCATAATGTCGGCGCGATCTTGCGCAGCTGCGCCGCATTCGATGTGGCCGCGCTGATCACGCAGGATCGGCATGCACCGCCCGAATCCGGCACATTGGCCAAATCAGCGTCGGGCGCGCTCGAAGTCGTGCCGTGGGTACGCGTCGTCAATCTGTCGCGCGCGCTCGAAACCCTGGCCGAAGCCGGCTATTGGCGTATCGCACTTGATGGGGCGGGCAAGGCCGCGTTCCCCGCCGCCCTGCCCAGCGGGCCCGTCGCGCTCGTGCTGGGGGCAGAAGGTGACGGCATCCGGCGCAATGTGCTCGACCATTGCGATGTCGTCGCACGGCTGCCGATTTCGGGGCGTATTGAAAGTCTGAACGTATCAACTGCCGCTTCGATAGCGCTTTACGCTGCCTCGATCCGCAATTCGGGTGAGTAGGAAAAACAAAAAACCGCGCCGAGGCTTGGCCTTGGCGCGGTTTTTTATGCGGTAATGGCCTGGCGTTGCGCCGGGCGCATCATGCCAATGCTCAGTTGACAGCGTCTTTCAGACCCTTGCCAGCCTTGAACTTGGGCTGTGCCGAAGCCTTGATCGACATTGGCTCACCCGTGCGCGGGTTACGGCCGGTCGAAGCTTTGCGCTTGGCAACCGAAAAAGTGCCGAAACCGACCAGACGAACTTCGTCGCCCTTTGCCAGCGCGCCGGTGACTGCATCGAACACGGCTTCCACGGCCTTGGTTGCATCACCTTTGGTCAGGCCGCTTGCATCGGCAACAGCACTGATCAGATCGTTCTTGTTCATACCGGGAACCCCCTACGTTGTTTCTTGCAGGTTATACTTGGCGTCGGAATCATTGTGACGGGTTGCGGGACATGAACGGAGAACCACATACCTGTCAAAGGTAAATGCGCACCAATTGGCGGATTTATCCCCGGAATCCGGGAAATTCTCGATCAACAATCGTATCTTTATCAGCTTTTACGGCCAACCTGTGGCCATTTCGCACGCTTCAATGCCGCCATCCACGCCAAAAAAACGCCCCGTCACCCACTGGTGACGAGGCGGCATTGGTGAAAATTACAGGGTTAAATCGTTAATGAGCGGTCGGTGGCGCAATCACTGCAGTTGCGACCGCACCTGGCTGGCTCGCCAAATCATCGGCTTCTGTCCATTCGATGGCCTCCGGATGCGAAACCAGGGCATGGGCCAGCACTTCGTCGACATGGCTGACCGGAATAATTTCCAGCCCGTCGAGGATGTTGGCTGGTATTTCCACCAGATCTTTGCGATTTTCTTCGGGGATCAGCACCGTTTTTATGCCACCGCGCAACGCCGCGAGCAGCTTTTCTTTCAGTCCGCCAATCGCCAATACCCGACCCCGCAAAGTCACTTCACCGGTCATCGCCACATCGGCACGCACGGCGATACCGGTCAATGTCGATACCATCGCAGTCACCATGCCCACGCCGGCACTGGGCCCGTCCTTGGGCACCGCGCCTTCGGGCAAGTGGATATGCAGATCCTTGCGCTGGAAGATCGACGGACGGATGCCATAACTCGGCCCCCGTGCCTTCACGAAGCTGAACGCCATTTGCACGGATTCGCTCATGACTTCGCCCAGCTTGCCGGTCGTGCGCACCGCGCCCTTGCCGGGCACGGTCACGCTTTCGATCGTTAGCAGTTCGCCGCCGACTTCGGTCCATGCCAAGCCGGTCACCGCGCCGACCTGGTTTTCCTCATCCGACACGCCATGGCGGAATTTCCGCACGCCTGCAAAATCCGCCAGATTGTCTGGCGTGATGGTGACGGCGGTGTCCTTGCCTTCCAGAATCCGCCGCAAGGCCTTGCGCGCCAGCCGCGCGATTTCGCGCTCCAGCGTGCGGACCCCGGCCTCGCGGGTGTAATACCGGATCAGATCGCGCAAACCATCGTGTTCCAGCGTGAATTCGCCAGCTTTCAGACCATGCGCTTCGACTTGTTTGGCGACCAGATGGCGCTCGGCGATTTCAACCTTTTCGTCTTCAGTATACCCTTCGAGCCGGATGATCTCCATGCGGTCGAGCAGCGCCTGCGGCAGGTTAAGGCTGTTGGCCGTGCACACAAACATCACGTCGGACAAATCGACATCGACTTCGAGGTAGTGATCCTGAAACTTGGCATTCTGTTCGGGATCGAGCACTTCGAGCAGCGCCGACGCCGGGTCGCCCCGGAAATCCTGCCCCAACTTGTCGATTTCATCGAGCAGAAACAGCGGATTCATCGTTTCCGCCTTGCGCAGATTGGTCACAATCTTGCCCGGCAAAGACCCGATATAGGTCCGCCGATGGCCGCGAATTTCGGCTTCGTCGCGCACGCCGCCCAACGACTGGCGGATGAACTGACGTCCGGTCGCCTTCGCAATCGATTTGCCGAGGCTGGTCTTGCCGACGCCCGGCGGTCCCACCAGACACAGGATCGGGCCTTTCAGCTTGTTTGTCCGAGCCTGCACCGCCAGATATTCGATGATCCGGTCTTTGACTTTGTCGAGCGCATAATGATCCGCATCGAGCACAGCCTGAGCCGTGCCGATCTCGCGCTTAAGCTTGCTGCGCTTGCCCCAGGGCAGCCCCAGCAACACGTCGAGATAGTTGCGGATGACCGTCGCTTCGGCAGACATCGGCTGCATCGAACGCAGCTTTTTCAGCTCGGCATTGGCCTTGGCACGCGCGTCTTTCGACAGTTTGAGCTTTTCAATGCGCTCCGCCAGGTCGTCCAGCTCGTTACCGCCGCCTTCGTCGCTGCCGCCCAATTCGGACTGGATCGCCTTGAGCTGTTCGTTGAGATAATATTCGCGCTGGGTCTTTTCCATCTGACGCTTGACCCGACCACGGATCTTGCGCTCGACTTGCAGCACGCCAAGCTCGCCCTCCATGAACGAAAGCACCATTTCGAGCCGCCGCAAGGCATCGTTTTCTGACAGCACCGCCTGCTTGTCGGCCACTTTGGCGGCCAGATTGGCTGCAACCGCATCGGCCAGCTTGCCCGCGTCTTCGATCTCGCCCAGTTGTGCGCCCGCGTCCTGCGGCAGCTTTTTCGAAAGCTTGGCATATTCGCCGAACTGTTCGACAACCTGACGCATCATCGCCGATACTTCGGCTCCAGCCAGTTCGACCGGCTCGATCGGTTCGACGCCTGCGACCAGCATCGTGCCTTGCGCGCCGGTTTCCGACGCGAGGTCGACCAGCTGCGCGCGCTGATGGCCTTCGACCAACACACGCACCGTGCCGTCGGGCAATTTGAGCAATTGCAGGACCTTGGCGATAACCCCGGTATCGTACAGGTCATCGTGATCGGGATCATCGATGCCCGGATCGAGCTGGGCCAGCAGGAAAATGTCCTTGGTGCCGCCCATGGCCGCTTCGAGCGCGGCTACCGACTTTTCACGTCCGACAAACAACGGCACGACCATTCCGGGGAAGACCACGATGTCGCGCAGCGGCAAAAGAGGATAGTGTTGCATTGAAATCAGGTTCCTTTCCCCCGACCAGGACCTTTTTGCAGCATGGTGAGTTTCATGCAGCTGTCACGTCACAGGCGAGGCGCACCGTTGATATGGGATCACTCGGGCATGGCCGCAATGCCCTATCCCCAAAGACGGTCGACAAGGGCCGGGTTTCAGGGACACAATCGGAACTGAAATGCCCAAAGGGTCAGCTGCCACCCGGGCGATAGCCCGACGGTAGCGGTTGTACGACCGGTTGTGACACGAAAACGGGCGGCAAAGGCTGTGCCGGAGGCACCGATACCGTGTCTGCCACCGGCGCCGCTGGCACAGGCGCAATGACTGCCGGCGCAGGCATCTCTGCGGGTTTTTCCAGCGCTTTTGGATGAAGCGGTTCCACAAACGGCGGCTGGCCGATTTCACCCTCGGCCAGGGGACCTCGTCCATGCAGCGCCTCAATTTCTTCGAATCGCGACCGGAAATAAGCCTTCCGATAGGATGCATAGACATTGCTGGTTTTTCGCACGCGCTGGACCCCGGCGTCGATATCGACCCGGTAATCAAGCTCGGTGATCACTCCGGCCGCAGTGACGTAATAGAAATTCTTCAGAGGCTTGACCACAAGCGGCAATGCCGCCTGATCCATGATCGAGCCGATCAGATCGCGCAACGACGTCGGGCCGACCAAGGGCACGAAAAGATAGGGCCCGGGGCCAATCCCCCAATAGCCAAAGGTGTTGCCAAACCCGTTGGGGCGATAAATAATTTTGAACGGTTTTTTCTTGGCGACGTCGAGAACACCGGCAATGCCGATGGTCGAATTGATCCCGAACCGCGCGAGCGTCCGCAGCGCACGGCCGGGGTGCAGTTGCAGCACATGATTCAACGCATTGACCGGCTCGGTCAGATTGAACAGAAAATTGTGCAGTCCCTGCCGGATCGGCGAAGGCACGCCATCGCGGTAGCCATACATGATTGGCCCGATCAGAGCCTTGTCGACAGTTTCCAGCGTTTCGAACGAGAGCTTGTTGACCCCTTCGATCGGGTCGATTTTCTGCATCTTGTGCTCGCCCGACACGACGATTTCGCTCTTGTCGCGCGGCGGTGGCGGCGTCTGATCTTCTTGCGACGTGGCGATGGGTGTTTCTGCCACCGGGACTGGATCAGCCGGAACAGATGCCGGAAGCACAGGCGCCGAAACCGCGGCTGGCGCAGGGGACGGTACACTCTGCGCCGGCAACTCGGTCTGGGTTATCGATGCCGCAAGCGCGGCGGTCAGCACGATCAAATTGGATCCTTTCGCCACGCAGTGGCAATGGCCCCCGATGGGCCAGTTTGGCTTTCCCGCAGCGCGGGCATTTCCTCGCCATCTAGCACGAGTGTGTCACAAAAACCTGTGTGAAGCGCACGGTATGCCGTGCGCCGCATTCGTTCTATCGCAGGTGCAGCATTTTCAGGACAGATGTCTGTCGGGGAACCTGCCGTTTCAGAACGGCAGCTTGAACCCGGCCGGAATCCCCGCCGCCATCTGCACTTTCTGCATTTCTTCGGCCGCCGTGGCGTCGGCGCGCGTACGTGCGTCATTGAAGGCCGCGGCCACCAGGTCTTCGAGGATGCCCTTTTCCGAGACATTCAGCAGGCTGTCATCGATGGACACGCCAATCACGCGCCCTTTGGCCGAGGCGCGTATCCTCACCAATCCGCCACCGGCTACGCCTTCAACTTCGATCGAATCGAGCCGGCCCTGGGCCTCGCCCATCTGCTTCTGGATCGTTTCGGCTGCCCGCTGGGCGGCCTGGATCATGTCTTCCATTGATTTCATGCGCGTCGGCTCCAGGAATTTGCGCCGGGCTCGGCCGAGCCCGGCTCGTCTATGATCCGCGCCTCGGGAAAGGCCGCCATCACGGCCTTGACCAGCGGATCGTCATGCATTGCAGCTTCGTCAGCAGCGGCCTGTGCGGCACGCGCTTCTTCCAGGCTGGGCGCGCCTTTATCCTCTGCGCGTTCGACTTGCCAGCGTTGACCGGTCACCGTTTCGAGCGCGCGGCGCATTTCGGCACTGGGATCGCCCGCGATGCCGGGTGCCAGTTCATAACGCAGTAGCCCCGGTGACAAGGCAATGACCCGCACTGCCAGACGCATCGTAGATGCCACCAGGGGCGACACCACATCAACCTGGTTGACCAATTGCGCCCAGTCGATGGCACGTGCAGCGGCCGAAACCGGCGCCGGCACAACACCATCGGTCGCCGCACCAGCCGCCGCAACAGGCGGCGCGTCACGCAACAGGCCTTCGATGCGACGAACCAATCCGCCCGGATCGGGCATATCGCTGGCATGCATCACCCGCAACAGCGCCATTTGCGCCGCGGCCAGTGGATCGGGCGCCACCCGCACCTCATCGTGACCCTTCAGCAGCAATTGCCACAGCCGGTGCAATTGCCCCGCCCCCAGCGCTTTGGTCCAGCCAGTAATCGCCTGCTTTTCTTCCTCACCCGGAACATCGGCTTTGCCAGTGACTTGCGCCAGCGTGATCTTGTGGACCAGATCGAGTTGCGCGCGCATGAGCGCCAAAGGCTCAATTCCCAACGCGTACTGACCGGCAACTTCGTCGATAACCCGCGCGGCTTCTCCCGACAGCAGCGCACCGAACAGGCGGCGTTGCATCGCGCGGTCAGCCAGGCCCAGCATTTCGCGCAATTGCGCCGCGGTCACATGTGTGCGTCCTTCGCCGCCTGCCGCAAGATCGGCGTGGCTGATCGCTTGATCGAGGATCGACAGTCCATCGCGCACTGACCCTTCGGCGGCTGCCGCGACCAATTCCAGCGCTTCGGCATCGGCGCTCACCGCTTCCTTTTCGCAGATCATCGCGAAATGCGCGGCCAGCACTGGCGCCTCGATCCGTTTCAAATCAAATCGCTGACACCGCGACAGCACGGTTACTGGCAATTTGTCGACCTCGGTCGTGGCAAACAGGAATTTCACATGCGCCGGTGGTTCTTCCAAAGTCTTGAGCAGCGCGTTGAACGCGTTGCGGCTCAACATGTGCACTTCGTCGATGATGTAGATCTTGTACCGCGCGGACACCGCAGCATAACGCACCGCTTCGATGATTTCGCGCACGTCGTCGACGCCGGTATGGCTGGCTGCATCCATTTCGATCACATCGATATGGCGCCCTTCGGCGATCGCGCGGCAGGGTTCGCAAACCCCACAAGGATCGATCGTCGGCCCACCCTGCCCATCGGCACCGACACAATTCAGCGCTTTGGCAATCAGCCGCGCGGTCGATGTCTTGCCCACCCCGCGAATGCCGGTCATCAAAAAAGCGTGCGCCAAGCGGCCACGACGGATCGCATTGGCCAAGGTTTGCACCATGGCCTCTTGCCCGATCAGCTCGGCAAAAGTTTGCGACCGGTATTTGCGCGCCAGCACCCGATAGGGCTGTGCCGGCGCGCCCGTTGCAGCGGGCACCTCTGCCCGTGGTGAGCCGGGTTCGCCAAACAACGCGCTTTGCCCGGCGGCCTCAAGCTCAGCCGTCGACGGCAGGGGAGCATCCGGCACGGCCGTCGCGCCAAAAATATCTTTGGATTCGTCCATCGGGTTTCTAGGTATCGGTTCGATCCGGAAAAGTCGAATGCCCGGCATGACAAGAACGGGGAGAGGCGGCAGATGGCAAAAATTATTCGCGGGAGGTTTACCGCCGATCAGACCGGCGCTCTGGTGGTGTTCATCATCGGCATGCGTATCAACGCGCCGCTGCGTCCCCACAAATGGATACCGGTGGTGCGCGCCATGGGACCGATGATTGCCGAACTCGCGTCCGATCCCGACAGCGGCTTTTTGGGCACGGAATTCATGTGGAAGCCCTGGCGCACCATAACACTGGTGCAATATTGGCGCGATTTTGACAGTCTCGAACGCTATGCCCGTGCAACCGACCGGCGCCATCTGCCAGCCTGGACCGCTTTCAACAAAGCCATTGGCGATGATGGCTCCGTGGGCATTTTTCACGAAACGTATGTCGTGCCAGCCCATGGCCATGAAACGATTTATGCCAACATGCCCCCGTTCGGACTGGGTGCAGTGGCAGGAACCGTGCCCGCAACAGGCTCACGCAGGACTGCGCGACTGCGGATGAAGGACGTTGATTGAAAAGGGTGTGAAGGAGCCGGGCGACCCGTCGCTATCCGTTGTGGCTGCTTCCTTCCGGACCTGACCAGGTTGGCGAACGCAAACGTCCACCCGACTCCCGGACGGGCCTATGACGGCCGCCCGCAGGAATTGCAACCCGGCTTAACGGAAGTTGTCGGCGTAAGCCTGCAATTTCAACCGACGCGGCGGGGTCGGCGTGACGTGTACCACAATGCCATGGCGATCGGCATACGCACGGGCTTCGGCCTCGCTGCCAAATTTCAGGATGACCTGCGCTTGCGTATCGCCTGATCCGGCCCACCCGGTCAAAGGGTCGGGCTTTTTGGCCTCGGCGGGGGCGAATTCGAGCAGCCAGTCGCTGGTCCGGGATTTTCCGGACTGCATGGCGTTCTTCGGGCGCTGATAGATGCGTGCGGACATGCGGTGCGCTTGCAACCGAATCAGGGCACAATCAAGTCCGTTTTTCACGCTCCAGCGCGTTGCGCGTTTTCAAACTCGGCACTTCTGTCCACGGCGTATCGGGCCAGCGGTGTTTGGGATAGCGGCCTTTCATATCCTTGACCACATCCCGCCACGATCCACGCCAAAATCCGGGCAAATCGGCAGTCGTCTGGATCGGCTGGCCACCCGGTGCGGTCAGCGACAACAACAGCGGGCGAGCAGGCAACCCGATGGTGGGGTGACGGTTTAGCCCGAACAGCGCCTGCACCCGCAATTCCACCAACGGCCCGGCGTCGTGATCATAGGCAATGGCATGAGTGGCCCCGGTCGGGTCGCGAAATTCCGGGGGCGCAAGACGGTCGAGTTCGGTCCGCTGCGCCCAATCAAGCCGTGCGAGCAGGGCATCATGCAGCCGGCCCGCCGCAACCCCCAGATCGCGGCGTCCGTTGAGCAATGGCGCCAACCAGTCCTCGGCCTCATCGCGCAATGCCTGGTCGGACAACGTTACCAGCCCGGCGTGGCGCGCGCGTTCGATCAGCGCAAGGCTGGACTTGCCCAGCGGCAGCAGGCCCAGTCCGCCCTCGCGCACGACCGCGATCAAGCGCGCGACCATGGCGGCACTATCAGGCGCTGGATCGGGCACACGGGTCATCACAATCGCGCCCAGTCGCCGCTCAAGCCGCGCTTCTACCCGGGCTTCGGCAGCGTTCCAGTCGAGCGTCGTGCGCGCGATCAGGCGATGCGGCAAATGCCGCGCGATATCCGCCTCGTCGAGCGCCAGCGCGGCGGTAATCCGCGCACCGCGCGCCTCGCCTTGCGCATCGCCGATTACCAGCCAACGCGCGGTGACCAAGGCTGAGGCTGGATCGAGCCGATACCCGCGCCCGCCCGAGGCCAACCAGTCTTCGCCGCTCGTCGACCGCGCGCGCGCAATCCGTTCGGGAAAGGCTTCGGCCAAAAGCACTGCGATCGGCAGATCACCATCGTCGGACGATGCCGTCAGCCGCATGGCCGCCCGTGCCCAGCGCTGCGCCAGATCACGCGCCGCGCTTGCGCGTGACGATCGGTCGGCATTCCACGCGTCAAGCCGCCGCGCCAGATCCTCGCTGCGCCCGCCCAGCCCGCGTTCCTGCAACAACAGCGCCAACCGCGCGGCAATTGTGCACGTGCGGTCACCATACCCTGCGGCAAACAGCAGCATGTGCGCCAGTGCCGGTTCCATCGGCAGCCGCGCCATCGCCGATCCATGCTCGGTAATACGCCCCTCTGCATCGAGCGCGCCCAGCACGGCCAGTGCCGATCGTGCGGTGGCAAGCGCTGCGGCTGGTGGCGGATCGATCCAGGCCATATCCGCAGCCTCGCCCGCCCCCCATTGCGCGAGTGTCAGCGCCAAAGGACCCAGATCCTGGGTCAGGATTTCGGGCGCGGCAAAGGCAGGACGCCCGGCATGCGCAGCCTCTTCCCACAAGCGATAGGCGACACCCGGCCCCTGACGCGCCGCACGGCCCGCACGCTGTGCCGCGGCCGCCTGGCTCGCGCGGGTGGTCACCAGCCGGGTGACGCCGGCAGCCTTGTCATATTCGGCCTGTCGCGACAGCCCGGCATCGACCACCACGGCCACACCATCGAGCGTCAGCGAGGTCTCGGCAATGCTGGTCGCCAGCACCACGCGACGGCGACCTTGCGGATCGCGGCGGATCGCAGCGCGTTGCGCGGCTGGTTCGACTTGCCCGTGCAGCGCCAGCACCAGCGCCTGCGGCAAACGAGTGGCAAGCGCGTCAGCGGTCTGGTCAATCTGCCGCACCCCAGGCAGGAATGCCAGAATATCGCCCGTGGTTTCCCCCCAGGCCCGCGCGATCGCAGCGCACATCTGCTTCTCAACCGGCAGATCGGAAGACCAGCCGAGCCAGTGGATCGTGAGCGGATACGCGCGCCCCGCGCTTTCCACCAGCGGAACCGTGGCTTCACCCCGATCGAGCAGCCCAGCAAAGCGCGCACCATCAAGCGTGGCAGACATCACCAGCAGGCGCAAATCGGGCCGCACCACGGCCTGGGCCTCGATCGCGAGCGCCAGCCCAAGATCGGCATCGAGATGCCGCTCGTGCGCTTCGTCAAACAGCACAGCCGACACTCCCGACAGTTCGGGATCGCCAAGGATGGTTGCCACAAATATCGCCTCGGTCATGACGACGATCCGCGTCATGGCGCTGCGCCTGCTGTCCAGCCGGGTCACATATCCGACCGTCTGGCCCGCCGTTTCCCCCAGCATTTCGGCCATGCGTTCGGCCGCCGCACGCGCGGCAACGCGTCGTGGGCTCAGCACGATCACCATGCCGCTACACCAGCCCTGCCGGATCAGGGCAGGCGCGACTGCGGTCGTCTTGCCGGCACCGGGCGGCGCAATCAGCACGGCCGAAGACCCGCGGGCGAGCGCGTGCAAAAGATCATCGAGAACCGACAGGATGGGCATTTCGGACATGTCCGCAGCCCTAACGCATGGACTGCCGACCTGCGACCGGGTTTTTGCCACAAGGCAACACCAGGGCGCATGGCTCGATCACTGCGCGCCGCGCCCAAAAAACCCGCTCACGCGGTGTTTACTCGCTTCAACTGCGTGATACTCTGCACCACAGGGCGACGCGGGAATCGCGTCAACGTCATAAAAATATCGGTACAAACCGATGCGTTTGGGAAGGCTGCTGCGATGTTTCTGGATTTGCGCGATCAATGGCCACCGGTTCCGCCGCCACCACCGCTGCCGAAGACCGCCCAGCCCCGTCTGGACAAGCGCGGGGAACGCATCATTGGCCTGATCATTGCGATCAATCTGGGCTTTTTGATGCTGGCACCGATTGCCGGCAGCACGGTCGTCCAAGCCGTTGCAGCCGTATTTGCTGCATTCCACCACGGATGATCGGCTCCTGAGACCGATTATTGGCTGTCGAGGCGGTTGTATTCCTTTTCGATGCCTTTGGGCACGTCTTCAAAGTCATCCCACGGCAATTCTTTCTTGAGCGTCAACGACCAGCGCTCCAGCCATTCCACGCCGTCTTTGCCTGCATAATCATCCGCGGTTTGGTACGCAGGGTCCTGCATCGCCTGTTCCAGCGAAACCGTTTGCAAATTCTGCCGCGCCAGGATCGCGGCCAGACCTTCAAAACAGTCAGCATTCAGCCGGGTGTCATGCAAGAGCATGATATAGGCAATATCGCGCCCGAACAGCACGTTTGAGGCCCGCCGATACCAGCCGATCGTTCGTTCGGTATAGGCCAGATAAATATCGGCAATCCGCTTGGCCTCGGCCTTGTTGCCCTTCATCACGGCGTTGTCGTAAGGCTCTGCAAATTCCCAGTCATCGGCATCGATTGTCACCGGCGCGATGCGATAGCCGTGCGCGGCCAGCCACTGGTTGATCTCGGCCTTGACCGATGCGGGGCTGCCGGTTTCCAGATAAGGATGGCGGAACCATTGCAGCGTGCGATGCGCGCGCTGCATCATCGGGCGGATCACTTTTTCGCCCCGGGCGATATCGGCGACATAAGACCGTTCGCCAATGTCGTTGGGCGTGGAATGCGAAAATGTGTGATTGCCAAGATCAAACCCGGCCTTCACCCAGCTTTGCAACACCGCGATCTGACGCTTGCGAATAGCCTCATCCAACTTGCCTTCGTTGACAAAGCCGATGGCCGGAAAATGATGCCGCTTCAGGCCCGCGAGCAAGGCCTTGTTGGTCGCATCGACATAATCCTGTTCGGGCCGCAGCACGATTCCGGGCAAGTCATCGAATGTCAGCGCAACTGTGCCTTGGGGTGGAGTGGCGGCAGCAACAGCGCAGCCCCCGGCAAGACCCATGCCCGCAAGCGCGAGCCCCGCATAAACGGGTGTGGCAAGCAAGCGACGAAATCGGGGGGATGTCAGGCGAAACAACACGCAAAAGTCCTGTGGCACAAGGGATTACGATCGGATGGACCGTGCTATAGCCACGACAGATTGCACAATGCATGAGAAATTTGGTCCGCTTTGCGAAAATTTGTGGGAAAACTTGACCCATCCGCAGTTTCTCGCACAGCAATTGTCGTGCGCAGGCGATATCTTTGCTCCGGGACCGTTCCAAGGTCCTGCATTCAGGCAACAACGCTCAATGAAAACCGCGATTACCATCGTCGCCGATCTGGTGCGGTCGCTCGTGCTCAGTGGGCTTGCGGCGGTGGGCTTCCTCGTACTCATCGGGCTCGTCTCGGCCGTGATTATGTTTGGCCTGTGGCGGCTGTGGCGGCGGCTTCGCACATAACCCGTACTTGACCGCACACGCCTTGCTGGGGCAATCCAGTTGCAAAGCGCAACCGTCCAGCACCAGTTTGTCCACCATGTCCCCTTCGGAAGGATTCCCGATGAAACATCGCCGCCTCGGCACGTCTGCCATTGTTGTGTCCGATATCTGCATGGGCACCATGACCTTTGGCAGCCAGGCCGACGAAGCCGCCTCGTTGCGCATTCTTGATCGCAGCTATGACGCCGGGATCAATTTCTTCGACACGGCAGAAGGCTATCCCGTGCCACCGGATGTCAAATGGGTCGGCCGCACCGAAGAGATCGTCGGAAAATGGCTGAAAACCAAGCCGCGCGATGCAATCATCCTGGCCACCAAAGTATCCGGGCCCAGTCATATCTGGTTTCGCAGCCCCAAGCGCAACGGCATGACCGCGCTCGACCGGCGCAATATCATGGTCGCAGTCGAAGAAAGCCTGACCAAACTCGGCACCGACTATATCGATCTGTACCAGACCCATTGGCCCGACCATGATACCGCCTATGACGAGACCATGGATGTGCTCGACGAACTGGTACGCGCTGGCAAAGTGCGCGTACTGGGCTGTTCGAACGAAACGTCGTGGGGCCTGATGAAATCCATCGCCGCATCCGAAAAGCTGGGTGCCGCGCGGTATCATACGATCCAGAACAATTTCAGTTTGAACAACCGCCGGTTCGAGGACGAGCTGGCGCAAGTATGCCGCAAAGAAGGGGTCAGCCTGATCCCTTATTCCCCGATTGGCGGCGGCGTATTGGCCACCAAATACAGCAACCAGGCGCGGCCCGAAGGCGCACGGTTCTCGAAATACCTCGAAATGGGCGGCCGGCAGGCAACCATGGCCAAACGCTTCGTCAACGACAAGACGATCGCATCGGCCGAACGCTTTGCCGCCATCGCCTCCGAACACGCCATTGATCCAGTGACGTTCGCAGTGGCCTGGTCAAAACAGCACGATTTCGTTGCTTCGACAATTGTCGGGGTCAGCCGCGAAGATCAGCTCGATCCGATCTTTGCCGCAGCCGAC
>CAIPWG010000235.1 GCA_903868655.1 uncultured Sphingomonadales bacterium | reverse complement strand
GGTTCTGGCAGGCGTTTTGTCGTTCCTGAAACTGCCGGTTGCACCGCTTCCCAAAGTCGATATCCCGACAATCCAGGTTCAGGCGAACTTGCCCGGTGCCAGCCCGGCGACGATGGCGAGCACGGTGGCCGGTCCGCTGGAACGGCATTTGGGTACGATTGCCGGGGTCAGCGAAATGACCTCGCGCTCGACGCTAAGCTCCGCGAATGTCACGCTGCAGTTCGATCTCAACCGTGATATCGACGGGGCTGCGCGCGATGTTCAGGCGGCGATTGCCGCAGCACGCGCCGATCTGCCCAGTTCGCTCAAGTCACAGCCGACTTATCGGAAAATCAACCCGGCCGAAGCGCCCATCATCATCCTGACGCTGACCAGCCGGTCGCGCAATCCCGATCAGATTTACGACGCCGTTTCGAATATCGTGCAGCAAAAACTGTTGCAGGTGAACGGTGTCGGCAATGTCGAATTGGGCGGTGCGGCGCTGCCGTCGGTGCGGATCGAGATTAACCCGACGCTGCTCGCGCGCGATGGCATTTCGTTGGAAGATGTACGCACCGCGCTGCAATCGGCGAGCACCGACCGACCGCGCGGGGTGATCGAACAGATTGTTGAAAGCAAAGGCGGCCGTGAAAAAGGCGGCCTTGCATGGCAGGTTTACAGCAATAATCCGGCGCTGACGGCCAAGGATTTCGCCCCTACGATTATCGCCTGGCGCAAGGGCGCGCCGGTGCGTTTGATGGATATCGGGCAGATCATCGATGCGCCCGAAGACATGCGCACAATGGGGCTGTTCAACGGCAAGCGCGCAGTCCCGATTATTGTAACGCGTCAGCCCGATGCCAACATCGTGCAGACTGTTGACGCGATCAAGGCACAAGTGCCCGGTTTGCAGGCGCTATTGCCCGATGACATCAAATTGGCGGTAGCGAGCGATCGCACGATCACCATCCGCGCGTCACTGGTCGAAGTCGAAGTGTCGTTGCTGGTGTCCACTTTGCTGGTGGTGCTGGTGGTCAGTCTTTTTCTGCAAAGCTGGCGTGCGACATTGATACCCGCTGCCGCAGTGATCGTATCGCTGCTGGGTACGCTTGGCGTCATGTATATGGCGGGTTTCCTGCTCGACAACTTGTCGCTGATGGCGCTGACAGTGGCGACCGGGTTTGTGGTTGATGACGCCATTGTGGTCGTCGAAAATATAGCCCGTCATGTTGAAGACGGAATGAAACCGGTACAGGCGGCGCTGCGCGGCGCGCGCGAAGTCGGCTTTACGGTTTTGTCGATTTCGATCAGCCTGGTGGCGGTGTTCATCCCGCTGGTATTCATGGGCGGCATCCTGGGGCGCCTGTTGCGCGAATTTGCGCTGACCATGACGTCCGCGGTGATGATCAGCCTGATTGCTTCGCTCACCGTGACGCCGATGTTGGCCGCGCGGCTGCTTGAAAACCAACACGAACGTGAAATCCATCTGGATCGTTTCAGCCGCGCGGTGTTTGATCGCTCGCGGCGGGTTTTCGACTGGCTGCAACGCAGTTATGCACGGCAGCTCGATTGGGCGCTGGAACATCGCGGGCCGGTTTTGCTTTTGCTTGCAGGGGCGATGGCGCTCAATGTCTATTGCCTGATGATCGCGCCAAAGGGTTTTCTGCCCCAACAGGATACCGGCACGATGGCAGGCGGCTTGCGCATCGATCAATCGATGTCGTTTCGCGAGCTTTCGGAAAAATTGACCAGCATCGCCAAAATCGTCGGCAAGGACCCGGCGGTGAGTACCGTGGTGGCGTTTGCCGGGGGCGGGCGTGCCGGTTCGGGTTTCATGTTCGTCAATCTGAAACCCCGTGGCCAGCGCGATGGCGTGGCCGATGTGATCACGCGGTTGCGGCCGGCGCTGTCGCGCGTTCGCGGGGTTAATCTGTTTCTCAATCCGGTGCAGGATCTGCAAGTCGGCGGGCGGCAGACCACCAGCATGTATCAATATGTGCTTTACGCCGATACGCCCGAGCAACTGGCAGCGGCCGGCAGTGGCTTGGTTAAATTGCTCAAGGCGCAGCCGAGCAAGATCACCGATGTTGACATTGATCAGCAGGATGCGGGCGCCGCCAGCTTCGTAACGGTTGATCGCGATCGCGCGAGTTCGCTCGGCATCTCGATGGTGACTCTCGACAACACGCTGTATGATGCGTTTGGTCAGCGGCAAGTAGCCAATATCTACAAGGGCTTGAACCAGTATCACATCGTGATGGAGGTTGATCCCGCATTCAATGGCAAGCCGGAAGCGCTGAACACGCTGTATTTGCCAGCATCAGGCAATATCGCGCTGGCCAAGCAGGCGACATCAGCCAACGCATCGCTCGGCGGGAATGCTGCGTTGGGCAGCGCAGTCAGTACGGCGGTGGAAACGCTTGTGCCACTGTCAACCGTGGCGGCATGGTCATCGGCATCGACCAATGCTGCGGTCAGCCATTCGAGCGGTGAGCCGTCGGCGACGATTTCATTCAATCTGCCGCCGTCGGTATCATTGGGGCAGGCCAGCCAAGTCATCGCCGATGCGCAACGGCAATTGCGATTGCCCGCCACGGTCCATGGCGACTTTGGCGGCACGGCGAAAGTGTTCCAGCAATCAACCGCGACGATCCCGTGGTTGATTGTGGCCGCCATTCTGGCGATCTACATCGTTCTGGGCGTATTATATGAAAGCGCGATCCATCCGATCACGGTTTTGTCGACACTGCCCTCGGCTGGATTGGGTGCGATTTTTGCGTTGATCGTAACGGGCGGCCAGTTCGACATTATCGCGCTGATCGGTATTATCTTGCTGATCGGGATCGTGAAGAAAAATGCGATCCTGATTATCGACTTTGCGATCGAAACCGAACGCCAATTCGGAACTGCCGCGCAAGACGCCATCAGAGAGGCCTGTCTGCTGCGATTTCGCCCCATCCTGATGACCACGCTTGCCGCAGCGCTGGGGGCATTGCCGCTGGCCATCGGCTTTGGCGACGGTGCGGAATTGCGCCGACCTCTGGGCATTGCGATTGTGGGCGGGCTGATGGTCAGTCAATTGCTGACGCTGCTGACCACGCCGGTGGTATATCTCGCGCTGGATCGGTGGCGGCGGCGTTCGCCCTATGAACATTTGTTGGTGCGCCATGCTGAAGATCCGGCTGACACCGTTTCCGCAAGCTCCTGACACTTTTGTGAATAGGCTGAAGTCAATGACCAAAGGTTTGCTGCCCCTGATCGCCGTTTCGACCCTGCTTGCGGGGTGTTCGATGGCGCCGGCCTATCATGTGCCGACCAGCATCGCGCCGGCCGCTGAGTTCAAGGCCGATCCAGGCTGGGTGCCCGCCAACCCGTCCGATGCCGTCGCCAAAGGCGAATGGTGGCGGTTGTTTGGCGATGATACGCTCAACATGCTGGAGGCGCGGGTTTTGATCACAAATCAGAATCTGGCGTATTATCGCGCCACTTACGCGCAGGCCTTGGCGATTGTGCGCGTGGACAAAGCAGGGCTGCTGCCAAGCGTGGGGGCCAGCGCGGGGGCCACCCGGCAGGGCACGGTTTCGGGCAAGGCTGCGTCCACAAACGCCTTTTCGGTAACGGGCACAGCCAGTTGGGCACCCGATTTGTGGGGTGCGCTGACCAACACCACACGGGCTGCGCGCGCGACGGCCGAGGCTTCGGCAGCGGAACTGGCCAATGCTACGCTGGCGGCGCAGGGCAATCTGGCCACGACCTATTTCGCGCTTCGGGGGCTCGATGCGCAGGCGGCGATGCTCGATACAACGCTGGTGGGCTATCGCCGTTCGCTGGTGATCACGCGCAACAAGCTGGCGGCTGGTACGGTAAGTGCAGCCGATGTCG
>CAIPWG010000234.1 GCA_903868655.1 uncultured Sphingomonadales bacterium | reverse complement strand
GCTCGATAACGGCATCGTTCACGTCAAAGTTCGCGCAAAGCCTGACGATGGCAAGGCAACCGCAGCGGTGATGGCTCTGCTGGCGCAGGCGCTGGGGATTGGCGTAACCCGGCTGGAACTGTTGCGTGGCGCGGCCAGCCGCGACAAGCTGATCAAGATTCCGCCGGAAGCTTGAACGCGCAGGCGACCATGAATATCGCCCATGCCGCAGCCACCCACAGACACCCCAACGGCAGGCGATTTTCCAGAAATGCGCCCAGAACCGCACCTGACAGCAATCCACCCCAAAGAATGGCCCAACTGCTCCACCCTGGCGTTGGGCGTCCCGCCAGGTGTTGCGCCAGACCTTGCCCCAGTTTGACCAGTGCACCGGTCATATAAGTCAACCCGATGGCGACTTCGCCACCGCGCTGAAACGTGTTGTTGATTGCCCCCATCGCCAAGACCAGTGTGCCCAGCATGACCGGTTCGGCTCCGAGCGCGCGCGCGGCTGCGCCGATCAACAGCAGCATGGCGACCAGGGCGGTGATTGCCGGTTTGCGCCAGCGCCCGGCGGCCATGCTTATCAGCGACCCACCGGTAACGCCGACAATGAACCCGCCGATCAACAGTGCCGGAACCAGGGCATGGCGGGGCGAAGACCCCAGTGCTACTCCCAGCCGAGTGGTGTTGCCCGACATGAACGATACGAAATAGCCGTCTGCCGACAGAAACCCAATGGCGTCGACGCAGCCTGCGAGTGCGGCCAGCGCGACCGCAAAATAGCGGCGATTGCGATCATAGTGGATCATCGCGCAACACTATCAGCCGATGGTGGCAGGATGCAATTCCGACCTGCGATCTGCGGTCAATCCGCAATCAGCGCTTTCAAGGTATCAACCCGGTCCGCTTCGTGCGCGGGTTTGTCGGTGCGGATACGGGCGATGCGGGGAAAACGCATGGCCACCCCCGATTTGTGCCGCTGACTGGTATGCACGGAATCAAATGCCACTTCGAACACCAGCGACTTGTCAGTTTCGCGCACCGGGCCGAATTTGGCTATGGTATGTTGCCGCACGTGGCGGTCGAGCATTTTCAGTTCGTCGTCAGTAAATCCGAAATAGGACTTGCCCACCGGCACCAGTTCACCGCCGGCATCTGGGTCGCCCTGCCAGCAGCCAAAGGTGAAATCTGAATAAAAACTCGATCGTTTGCCCGATCCGCGTTGCGCATACATCAGCACGCAATCGATGCGCAGCGCATCGCGTTTCCATTTGTACCAGCTACCCACGCGCCGCCCCGCAACATAAGCACTGTCGCGGTGTTTGAGCATGATCCCCTCGATCGCGGCATCGCGCGCGCCTGCGCGCAATTGCGCCAGGTCATCCCAGCTGTCCGCCGCGATCAGCGCCGACAGGTCAAACCGTGCCGGATCTAGCGCAGGCATCAGTGCTTCCAAACGCCTGCGGCGTTCATGCCAGGGCAGCGGACGCAAATCCTGTTCCGACACAAACAGCAGATCATACGTGCGTATGAACGCTGGGGACTGCGCCAGCATTCGAGCGCTGACCGTCTTGCGCCCCAACCGTTGTTGCAAGGCATTGAAACTGGCGGCGCTGCCCCCTTGCGCGTCGCCACGCACCAGCAATTCGCCATCGATCACGGCCGGTTGAGTGAGCGCAGCGGTCATT
>CAIPWG010000233.1 GCA_903868655.1 uncultured Sphingomonadales bacterium | reverse complement strand
GTAACCAAACTGGTTGAACGCGCGGGCAATTCGGCCGCCAGCGGCGGATCGATCACCGGGCTCTACACTGTGCTCGCCGATGGCGACAATCAGGACGATCCGGTGGTCGACACCGCGCGCGCCATTCTCGATGGGCATGTCGTGTTGTCGCGCGATCTGGCGCAACGCGGGCAATATCCGGCCATCGACATTGCCGCTTCGCTCAGCCGGGTGATGAACGATATTGTCGATCCGGCGCATGCACAGCTCGCCCGCCGGTTTCGCGCGCTTGTCGCGACTTATGAAGCCAACCGTGACCTGGTGCTGATGGGCGCCTATCGCCAGGGCACCGATGCCCAGCTCGATCGCGCAATCGCGATGCATGACCAGCTGACTGCGTTTCTTGCGCAAGCGCAGGCCGAAATCATCCCGCTGTCGGCCTGCATCACCCAACTTTCCGCACTGCTCGGGAACTGATGAAAGGGATGGCTGGGCATGAACGCTGAACGTGTCCGGCTGGGGCGGCTGAAGCGCCTCGAAAAACTGCGCGCAATTGCACGACAAACCGCGCTGGCCGAAGCCGGGCGTGCCGAAGCGCGGCTGGCGCAACTGGAAGCGCTGGGTACGCGCACCTATGCGCTGATCACCGGCTATGCCGCGCGTACCGATGCCGAATGCGGCGCGGATCTGGCGCGGCAAAGGGTCTATCTGGGCGAATTGCAGCGGATGGTCGTGCGTAACGCCGGCGATATTGCCCACGCTCGCGAACAGGCCGATGCGCGCGCGGCACAAGCTGCCGCCGCCGAACGCAGCCGCGCCGCAGTCGAAGATCGCGCCAATGCCACCCAAGCCCGCATCAACCAGCAGGATTCTGCGGCTGCCACCCCCCTTGGCGCACGACCCGCGCGACCGACCTGAGCGGACCGTCCTGAATTGGCACGATTCTCGCTTTAACAGGAAACACCACCTGCCGGGAGCCTTGTGCCAATGACCATTGCGATTGCCACCTCCGCTCCTACCCGCGCTGCGTCCACGGTGGGCGCGGGTGTGGCTGCCACCGGCAAAGGTGCCAACGGCCCGGAAAAGGCCGGTCCTGGCGGATTTTCATCGGCGCTCGCTGCGCAACAAACCCCTGACGTTGCCAAGCCCGGCACTCCGCCCCCATCAAGCACGACGGCCGCACCGGCAACACTGCCGGCAACAACCGGCAAAACTTTGCCGCCGGCAAATTCCGGACCTGCCGCTTCCGCCACAATTTCGGTGAAAGCTGCCGTCTCTGCGCCGCGCACGACAATCGCTGTTCGGGATAAAACCGCCAAGACCACCGCGGCAACCGATGACACCCCCGATCCAACGGCCGTCGCACCAGAAATTGCGCCGGTGCCACCGGTTGTGCCTCAGACCTTGCCGCTCGTCGCGGTGACAATACCCACTGCACCGGAACCGTCCGGCAATGGCGCACCAGCCACACCGTCAACCGCCAACCCGCCAGCGGTCGCAACCGGCGCACTGGCGGCACAGGCAATCGCCGCAAACCCGGTTTTCGCTGCCCAGACGCCGACGCCGCAAACCGCCGCCATGGCGCCAACCAGCGTGCCTGTACGGCGCAGCCCGGCGTTTTCGGCACAAGCTGCCACTACGCCACCCGCGCCAGCCGCTGCTGCGAAGACTGGCCAAGC
>CAIPWG010000232.1 GCA_903868655.1 uncultured Sphingomonadales bacterium | reverse complement strand
CGCTGGCAGTAAGTTCAACGAAGCCGTTGATAAGTTTGCCGTCAAACGGGCTGAGGCTTTGATACGTCATCACAGATCCTTCGGTGTGCCGTTATCCCGGATCCAAAACGCGCGACGGTGCAACCGATGCGCAGGCAACGGTTGCAGGGTCAGGGCATGAACGGGAACCGGCGGTCGCTGGCTGACCACTTGGCCAGGCACACTTTGAAAAATACGTGTACCGTCCGGCAAAGATAGCTTCGGGAATTACCCAGACGGCAGGGCTTTGCGCACAACGCGAAACCCCCGCTCCCGAAGGAGCGGGGGCGACTTATCCCGCTTGATCTGTGCCGGTCAGGCTGCTGCGCGGCGCGGCTATGCTCGATCTGCCATCAGTCCTTGCGGGCTTGTGGTTTTTACTCGCCCGTCACGACACGGCCGGGCGCACCAGCGGAGTCATAATAGAAATACCCGTCGAGAACCTGTTCGTGCAGGATCGTGACAAACCCGTTTTGCGCAGGCACCGAACTCACATCGCGGCGTTCGGCAATCGGCGCAGCTCCACCGCCAACAAGTGCTTCTGTGGGAATACGGCCCAGCAGTTTGCCATTGGCGGGGATATTCAGCCCCAGCAGATGGGCGATGGTGGCACCGATATCGGTGTTTGATGCAGGCGCGGTATCCTTGAAACCGGCTTTGAAATCAGGGCCGATTGCAGCCATGAAATTGCGAGTTTCGGCGCGGCTCAACGAACCGTGCATGCCCTGGCCCTGCTGCAGCGGGGTATCGGCGATCTCGACCGTGCACATCAGGGCATCGGGGCAACCGGTCGAAAAGCTTTTGAAGCTGACCACGATCGCGGGTTCGGGCGTGATCGCTTTGCCTTTCAGGCCGATTGCGCTGGTGGGCAGCGTGCCTGGGATCGGGCCGAGACGATCATCGACAAACACCGCAGCGACATAATCCTGCGCGATCATGCTTGCGACAATTTTGGGCGCCAGGTCCCTGGCATTGGCTTGCGGCAGCCACAGCAGGTCGGAGCCTCCGTTGGCGGCAATAATGACGTCGGGGTTGGTTGCATCGCCCAGCAGGGCGCTGCCGCTGACCGGATGGTATCCACCCTTCAGATCGATCTCCAGGCCATTGGCATCGTTCAGCGTCAGACGCAGCGACTGCGCCAGATCGATGGCGAGAAAACCGGGTGGCAGAAAGCCGGGCACGACGTCGTTGGGGAACTTCATCTTGCCCGCCGCGCTGGTTTCGCTTTGGCGCGAGATCGTGGTGAAACCATGATCCGCCACGATGATGATGTCGGTCGTCTGGTCCAGCCCTTGTGCTTTCAAAGCCGCGCGCAGGCGCCCCAGATCGGTGTCCGCATTGCGAATGGCGGCGAGCGAAGTCGGGCCATTGATGCCCGGCTTCAGGGTGTTCAGGCTGTCACCCTGGTTGTGCTGGCTGCCGTCGGGATCGCGCGACCAAAATACCATGAAGAACGGTGCGTTGCCGGCTTTGAAGCGCGGCAAGACGACTTTGGTTGCGACGTCGGTAAACCAGTCCTGCTGTTCAACATTGGCGCGAATGGCGCCCGCATTGTTGAACGTGCCAGAAGACTGGTTCAGGCCCCGATCAGGCGCTTGTGCGCTGAGGCCGGCCTGGGTGATCGCATAGACCAGATCGTTTGGCAGCGGCAGACCCCCGGCCTCGGGATGGCCAGTTGAATCGTCAATGATGATGGTAGTTGCG
>CAIPWG010000231.1 GCA_903868655.1 uncultured Sphingomonadales bacterium | reverse complement strand
TACCGCTCGACGACGATGCCGCCGCTGACCTGTTTGCCACTACCCGCGTGATGACAGCGGCTGCAGGTCTTCCTGCTTATGAAATCAGCAACCATGCACGCAGCGGCGAACAGAGCCGCCACAATCTGACGTATTGGCGCTATGGCGATTATGTCGGGATTGGTCCTGGCGCGCATGGACGTCGTTCGGGGCATGCCACCATGCGCCATCGCAAGCCCGAAAACTGGCTGGCCGCGCTCGGTCGCAGCGGCCATGGCCTTGCCGAAGAACGCGCGCTGGACCCTGATGAACAGGCCGGCGAAGCGCTGCTCATGGGGCTCCGGCTTGACGAAGGTGTCGATCTGGCACAATTGACCGTGCGCTTCGGGCTGCCCCGCGAGCGGTTGATCCGCCCAGACAAGGCCCGCTTCTACGGCGATCTCGGTCTGGTCCGGCAAAACGGGGACCGCCTGATCGTTACACCGCAGGGCATGCCGCTACTCGATGGCCTGTTGGGCGAACTTGTCGCAGCATGACCCACGCCGATTTCCTGGCCGCCTGGCATGACCATTTGGCCCATGCGCGACGGCGTTCGCCACACACGGTGCGTGCATATGTTGCCACTGCGCAGCGGTTTTTGGTGGCATTGGGCGACAACGCGCCTGGTGATTGGGCGGCGCTGGCCGCTTTGGATGTAATCGCTTTGCGTAACCAGCTTGCCGGGCGGCGCGCGTCCGGGATCGGGCAAGTGTCGGCAGCGCGCGAATTGTCGGCGCTCAAATCCTTCCTTGTTTTTGCCCGGGCGCAAGCCGGACTGCCCTCGGGTGTGCCCCGACTGCGCGGACCACGGGTCAAAAAAGGTCTGCCTCGCCCGGTAACGCCTGATGAAGCATTGCATTTGGCCCATACCGTTGCCGAAGACGCGCAAGAACCATGGATTGGAGCGCGCGACATGGCGGTATTGATGCTGCTCTATGGTGCAGGCTTGCGCATTGGCGAAGCCCTCGCGCTGACGCCTGCCATCCTCCCACTGGGTGACAGCATGGTGATCACGGGAAAAGGCAATCGGCAACGGCTGGTGGCGCTGTTGCCAGTGGTGCGCGAAGCCATTGACCAGTATTTTGCGCTGGTGCCATTTGCGCTGGCGCGGACTGAACCGCTATTCCGTGGGGCCAAAGGCGGCCCGCTGGCGGCTGGCATGATCCGCCGCGCGATGGCCCGTGCGCGCAGTGTCTTGGGACTGCCCGAAAACGCCACGCCCCACGCGCTGCGGCACAGCTTTGCCACGCATTTGCTGGGTGCAGGCGCAGATTTGCGCAGCTTGCAGGAATTGCTGGGCCATGCCAGTCTGTCGTCAACTCAGATTTACACGCGTGTCGATGCTGCGCGACTGCTGGAGGTGTACCGCGGCGCGCATCCCCGCGCGTGACCAGCGCTATTTTGCCAAACGCGCTCTCGGCAACCGTAAGGTTACCAGCAGCCCGCCGAGGTCATCGCTTTCGCCCAGCGTAATCGATCCGCCGTAAATTTCAGCAACATCGCGTACAATTGCCAGACCCAGACCGGTGCCGGGCTTGCTCGTGTCAAGCCGGGCACCGCGAGTAAACAGCCGCTTGCGCGCGACTTCGGGGATACCCATGCCATCGTCCTCGATCCAGATATCGCAGAACTGTGCATCGGAGGTGGGGGTCTCGATGGTGATGAACACCGATCCACCACCATATTTTGCCGCATTTTCGATCAGGTTCCCGAGAATTTCGTCGAGATCCTGCCGTTCGATAGCAACTTGCACATCGCAGCTGCCATCAAGGTCAAACCGGGCATCGGGATATATCCGGGTGACCGCACGCAACACGGCCTCCACACTGTCGCGCACCGTTGCACGAGACTGGCCTGCTGCGCGACGACCAACCGCGCGTGCGCGCGCCAGATGGTGATCGACCTGCCGCCGCATCACGGCCGCTTCGCGCGCGACAATATCATCGAGATCTGCCGAATGGGCTTGCGCAGCATTGGTCAACACTGTCAGTGGCGTTTTCAGCGCGTGCGCCAGATTACCGGCATGGGTGCGCGCCTCTTCGGCCTGCCGTTCCGAATGCGCCAGCAACGCGTTCAGTTCGCTCACCAGTGGCTGGACTTCGAGCGGCAGCGGTTCAACCAGTCGCGAGCCGCCATCTTCGCGCAGTCGCATGATGGCCAAGCGGACCCGCCGCAACGGGCCGAGGCCATAATACGTCTGGGCCACGGCCATGGCGCTCAAACCCAGACCCAACACCACGAACGACCAGATCAGGATTGCCCGAATGCGGCTGATTTGGGCGTCAAGCTCGTTGCGACTGCCCGCGACCGCAAATTGCCAGGTTATCCCACTGCCCGGCAAGATGACCGAGCGTTCGATCACCCGCAACGGTTCGCCTTCAAATTGGCTGCTGTCATAAATGTGCGGCTGAATATCGAAATGGTCGGCGTTCAGCTTCAGCACGCGATCCCACAGACTGCGCGAGGGGAATTCGTCATGGCCAGGGCCGGAAATCTGGTAATAAAGGCCACTGTTGGGTTCCAGAAAGCGCTGGTCGCCCAATTGACGGCTGAAATAGACTTCGCCTTCGGGCCCGATTTCAGCCGACGACACCATCGCGGTCAGCATATAGCCAAGTTGGTCGTCGAAATTGCGGGTCACCAGCCCTGTCAGGGTGCGCTCCAAGGCAAGGCCACCGCCCAGCAGCAGCACGAAAATCCAGGCGAACGCGATAAACAGCATCCGCCGCCGCAGCGAACCCGTGTGCAATACGACCGCAGCCGGCGCGGCGATGCTGCCAGCATCGGACACGATGACCGACGCCGCAGATGCTGCCGCCGGAATGCGGTCAGGCGGGTTCGTTGAGGCTGTAACCGAGGCCACGGATCGTTGTAATCACATCAGGACCAAGTTTTTTGCGGATACGTGTCACAAACACTTCGATCGTGTTGGAATCGCGGTCAAAGTCCTGATCGTAAATATGTTCGATCAATTCGGTGCGGCTGACCACTTTGCCTTTGTGGTGCAGGAGATAGGACAAGAGCTTGTATTCCTGGGCGGTCAGCTTGACCGGCTCCCCCGCCCGCGTGACCCGGCCGGACCGGGTATCGAGCCGCACATCGCCAGCAATCAATTCTGCACTGCTGTTGCCAGAGGCGCGGCGGATCAGCGCGCGCAACCGCGCAATCAGTTCTTCGGTCTGGAACGGTTTGGCCAGATAATCATCGGCGCCGGCGTCGAGCCCGGCGACTTTGTCGGACCAGCTGTCGCGCGCGGTCAGCACCAGGACGGGGAACTTGCGACCTTCCTTGCGCCACATGCCCAGCACGGTCAGGCCGTCTATTTCGGGCAGGCCGAGATCGAGCACGACCGCATCTTATTCTTCGGTGGAGCCCAGAAAATGACCGTCTTCACCATCGGTCGACAAATCGACCGCATAGCCATTGGCTTCAAGCGTGGACTTGAGCTGACGCCCCAGCGTGGGTTCATCCTCTACTATCAGGATACGCATGGAATTTTCGTGCCCCTATTCGGCAAGGGTCAGTGCCCCGGCTTGTGTCTCAGGCTCAATCCTTGCCCCCGCAATGCTGAACGGTCAAGGAACGGGCTGCTTGCCCTTTGTTCAGAAACCGCGTGCCGTCGCCTTAATGCGACCGCGCGAGGACTTTGCCAGTACGCGCATCGACATCGACAAACGCCACCCGGCCGTTACGAATGAATTTCAAGCGATAGACTTTTGCTTCGTCGTCATATTGCGGGCCCAGATACTGCATGCCCCGCATCGATGGCATGATGCGACGCTCGATCACTTTCTGCGGAAAGATTTTGCCCGCACGCACCTCGCGACCGACAATTTCCTGCTCGGCGCGTGGGTATCGCGTCGGCTTTGCCTTGCGCCCCGGCGATACAGGAGCACCTGCCGCAGCGCGAAGGGGGGCTTCGTCTCGCAAACGGCCGGCACTGGCAGGGTTCGCGGTGACAAACGCCAGCGCGGTCAGAACGCCGATGAGGATAGGATGACGTCGTTTCATGATGCCTGCCCCACTGCCACACCAGCATTGAACGCATCGTGAATGCGCATGCAACCCCGTGTGCGCACATTCATGTACCACGTCGACTTCAGCTTCCCCATCCACCACGACTGCTATATGCGCGCGCTCCATGGCAATCGCACCAATACTCAGCTGGGAAGGCCTTGGCCTGATCCAGGGCAATGGCTGGCTGTTTCAGGACATTGATCTTTCAATCGGGCCTCGGGATCGGCTGGCGCTGATCGGGCGCAATGGCGCGGGCAAAACCACGCTGATGAAGCTGATCGGTGGACAAGTCGAATCCGATCGAGGCAAACGCTCGGTGCAGCCCGGCACACGTATCGTGACACTGGAACAAGACCCGTTTTTCACCGGGTATGACACGCTGCTCGATTTTGCGCTCCATGGCGCGTTGGCCCCACCCCGCCACGAAGTCGAGGCGATTGCCGACCAACTCGGTATCGACTTGTCACGCAAAGCCGAAAGCGCATCTGGCGGCGAACGCCGCAGAGCGGCTTTGGCGCGCGCGCTGGCCAGCGAGCCCGATCTGCTGTTGCTGGACGAACCAACCAACCACCTCGATCTTACCGCCATCGAATGGCTGGAAAGCTGGTTGCAACGCTACAACGGTGCCTTTGTCGCGATCAGTCATGACCGCACCTTTCTTGAACGTCTGACCCGCGCCACGCTGTGGCTCGACCGGGGCAGTCTGCGCCGCAAAGATATCGGTTTCGGTGGCTACGAGGCCTGGATGGAAACCGTCTATGCCGAAGAAGCCCGCGCTGCCGAAAAGCTGGATGCAAAGCTGAAACTCGAAGCACACTGGTTGCAGCGCGGTGTAACCGCGCGGCGCAAACGCAATCAGGGCCGGCTGGCCAAGTTGTGGGAAATGCGCGCCCAACGCGCAGCGATGCTGTCGCCGCAAGGCGCCGCCAAGCTGGCGCTGGCCAGTGACGACGCCAAAAGCAAGGCGGTGATCGTAACCGACAGCGTGAACAAGCGCTTTGGCGAACGCACGATCATCAAGGATTTCAGCCTGCGCATCACGCGGGGTGATCGCATCGGCGTCGTGGGCGCCAATGGAGCGGGCAAAACCACTCTGCTCAAGCTGTTGACCGGCGATCTTGCACCCGACAGCGGCACAATCACGCTGGCCAAGACGCTGCAAGGCGTGATGATCGATCAACAACGCAGTTTGATGTCGCCCGAAAAACGTATCCGCGATGTGCTGGCCGAAGGTGGCGACTGGATCGACGTGCGCGGTGTGCGCAAACATATCCAGGGCTATCTCAAGGACTTTCTGTTCGATCCCGGGCTGGTTGAAGCCCGTGTCGGCACGCTATCGGGCGGCGAACGTTCGCGCCTGCTCCTCGCACGCGAATTTGCGCGCGCATCGAACCTGCTGGTGATGGACGAGCCGACCAACGATCTCGATCTTGAGACCTTGGACCTTTTGCAGGAAGTGATCGCCGATTATGACGGCACTGTGCTGATAGTCAGCCATGACCGCGACTTTCTCGATCGCACCGTGACGATCACGCTCGGGCTCGACGGGTCGGGCCGGGTCGATGTCGTGGC
>CAIPWG010000230.1 GCA_903868655.1 uncultured Sphingomonadales bacterium | reverse complement strand
GGAATCGACCGTCCGGATGAATGGGAATATGCTTCGTACGTGCGGAGTTCCAACCAGGAAAAGGCTGTCTACGGCGAAGCGACGTTTGATATTACATCGAAATTTCAGGTGACCGGTGGGGCGCGCTATTTCAAATATACCGCCTTCGTTGATGGGGGCACAGCGCTGCCGCTCTTTGCCACATATCCCGACGTACCTTATGCGGGCAGCACCGGCAGCACGAGCAAAAGCGGCGCGGTTTGGAAAGCCAATACCTCTTACAAAATAAGCAGCGATTTTCTGGCCTATTTCACCTTTTCGAAGGGATATCGGCTTGGTGGGGTTAACTTTGTTGCTCCTTGTCCAACAAATATTGCTGCGCTTAAGGCGGCTGATCCGACCAAACAGTTCCTTTGCGCACTGCCCAGCGAGCAGACATTCGGGCCGGATACGACCTACAACAAGGAAATCGGGGTGCGCTATTCGCTGTTCGGCGGAAAGCTGCGCGGCTCGCTCGCCGCATACTCGATTAACTGGAATGGCATCCAGTTGGGCAGTGTGACCGAAAACGGCGCGATCGGCATCACCGTCAATGGCGGCAAGGCGGTGTCCAAAGGGGTGGAGCTGACGTTTGTTGCCCGGCCGGCCAAGGGCCTGACAATCAGCGGCAATTATTCCTACAACGATGCCCACCTGACGCAGGACGTGCCGGGGCTGATCCATTACGGCAATGGCGGTTATATCAAGACGGCGGCACTCGCCGGTGACCGTCTGCCCGGGTCGGCGAAACATTCGGGCAGTCTGGAGGCCGATTACACTCTGCCGGTCGGCGTCGACACATTGGATTTCAATATGTCTGGCACATACAACGGCGATGTGTTCACCCGCCCGGGAAATCAGGGCTATGGTCAGGTCTTGCCGGCCTATGTCACCAGCCGCGCATCGATTGGGTACAAATTTGTTGATCAGGGGTTTGCCGTAAAGCTCTATGCCGACAACCTGTTCGACAAATTTGCGATCACCGGTGTCAGCAACAACCTGAGCAGTCGCATCATCGATGCCGGTTTTGCCTCGCGTTACTACACGCAAAGCGTTTTGACACCGCGTCGCGCCGGGATTGAGTTGACCAAGACGTTTTGAGCGAAATGCCCGGGCTGTCCGACGGGCAGCCCGGGTTTCAGGAACCAAGGATTCCCTGGTCCCGCAAGAATGCTATGGCTGGAGCCATCCGTTCGCTTTGGGCTTTCCAACGGCCCACTGAATCACGGTTCAGCGGGCGGCGGACTTGCTGGGCACTGGGTGTGGCCACAGCGTCGGCGGTCGCGTGAAAGTTGAGACAGGCGCTATCCCACGGCAAGCCGCAATGCGCCAACAGCGTGCGGGTTTGCGCCTCCTGATCATCGAGCAAGGTCTCGTAACTGAGTTCCATGACTTGCGCAGGGAACAGGTTTCGCCACAGTGCCATCATCTGATCAAACAGCGTGTAATAGTGCGCTGCGTCGAGCAAGTCATAGCTCCAGTTGTAATAGGGCGATGCCATTGCGAACAAGTGCTTGTAATTGCTCCACACGCTGTCCAGCGGTTGACGACGCAGGCAGACAATACGCGCATTCGGGAACGCGCGCACAATATAACCAATATACAGAAAATTCAGCGGAAACTTGTCGAGCAACCGCGCGTCGCCCGAACCACCTGCTTGTGCTGCGGCTTGGTCGAGATAAGCTTGGCCAACCATGTGCGGTGTCAGTGCGGCTGCACGGGAAATGGTTTCGCCATCGAGCACGAGCCGTGACCGGCTTTGCGACAGGCGCTTTACCGCGAGCGGCATGGCCTGCAATTCGCCCAGCGATTGTACCGCAGGGTGCGTCGCCAGGATACGTTCGACCAGCGTGGTCCCGGTGCGCGGCAAGCCCACCACAAAAATCGGTGCCGCAGTATCCAGTCCCGGGCCAGAGAAATAGCCGGAGTCTGCAAATGCCGAGGCGAGCGCCTGCGTCAGTGCCGCATCGGCCTGAGGACGGTATCCGATGCGCGCCCGATGCGCACGGTTGGCGGCATCAAGGTGTTCAAAAGCCGCCGCATTGTTACCCAGATCCTCGTGCTCTTTGGCCGCGGCATAGCGTAGGCGCACGAATTCCTCGTGGTCGCGCGCGAGCGGAAGAGCTGCCTCGATCCGCGCAATATGGTTGTGCTGCGCGTTTTGGCGGGCCAGTCCTGCCAAGCCATAGTGCGCCTGACCATTCATCGGGTCACGCGCGATCATCGCCTCATACTGCACGCAGGCCTGTTCGACTTGTCCAAAAAACCCGAGGCTGCTGCCATAATTGAAACGGAACGACAAATTGTCGGGTTCGGCCGCAACTGTCTTGGCAAACAGCGGCAGCGCGGCGCCGTGTTCGCCCAGATGAGCAAGGACACAACCGATCGTATCGAGCACCAAGGGCTGTAAGCCGACATGGGCGAGCGCCGCTTGTGCTGCTTTGCGCGCTTCAGCATCGCGCCGCAACAGGATCAGCAGACGCGCTCGTTGGGCCTGAAATTCGGCATTCTGTGGCGCCAGCGCAACGGCATGGTTGATTTGACCAAGCGCATGGCTGGCATGACCCGTTTCGGCCAGGGCAACGCCAAGAACAAACCGGGCCTCTGCCGTGTCGGGTCGGGACTGGATAGCGCGTTCGGCAAGCTGTGCGGCAAGCGGAAAATCACCCTGTTGCAACGCGCGCCGCGCTTCGATCAGGGACTGTGCCATATCACGCGTCAGCATTGACACCGAGCAGACAGTTTTTGAACAGTGCCTTCACGAGCCAGGCTTCGAGTATGCGTCCGCCCACGTAGAGCGCGGCGAAGATCCCGGCAAAGACATAACCCGGAGTAGGCGAGGGTTTTTTGTCAGGGCCTTCGGGATCAGCTTTGCCGCTTTTTCCGGGCGCTTCGGGTGCCGGCGCGCCCAACGCCTTGTCGATCGGATTGAGCCGCGCGGGGGGCTCCCTGGTTGCGGCCTTCGATGGTTTGGATGCTGCGTCGCCAGGGGTGTGCTGATATTTTCCGATCACCACGGTTAACTGGGCGATGGCCAGAAAAAGCAGGGGGGCGAAAAAACAGAACAGCAAAGCCCGGCTGGACAATTCATAGCGCAGCACAGGCCCGGCCGGGCTTTGTTCGATGTGCAAGACACCATGATCGAAGATCGACAATTTGTCTTGCGCTGCCGGGTCGCGCTTGCGGAACGACAATGTGTCCTTGGTCTGCATATGACTGGTGCCGCTCTGCCTCAGAAGCGGCCGCAATTTGTCAAACGCATCATCGCCCGATTGTCCGGGGGCGAGCGACACGACACCCCGGACCAGCCAGATCCAATCGACCAAACGCAGAATCACGGCTTTACCGGGGGCCAAATCGGTGGCGGCAGCACTGTCCAGTCATTGGGTCGCAAGAGGCACACGCCGGTCAAACCGTTGCTTGATCGATTTCCAGCCTTCCGTGAACGGATATGTCATCTGCTCGCGGATCGACATGCGCCGCCCGCCTTCGAGGCCCAGCAGCTCTGCCTCCCCATCCACGCACGTGCCGAACATGCGGTCGATGAAGATATAGCAACCGGCATAATTGCTCCGGGTGCTTTCATAGTCCTGCGAATGATGCAGACTGTGATGCTCGGTGGTGTTGAACAGAAACCGCCACCAGCGCGGCGAGTCAAAGCGGACATTGATGTGCTGATAGATGCCTATGGCCAGGCCAAATGCACCCGACATCAAAAAAGCCCGCGGCAGGAAATCGAAGAATCCGCCAATCCCGAGACCGATCAGGAAAATCTCCAGAGGATTGCCGACCGCACCTTTGTTGATGTTCAACTGGGTGATGTAATGATGCACCGAATGTGGCAACCACAAGGGATACCAGTTGTGCATCCCGCGATGCATCCAATACTGACCGAAATCGAAGATGAACGAAATCAGGAACGCCTGTACCAACAACGGCAATCCGGTAAACCAAGCGAATTTATCCCAGTGCAGGTGCTGCTGGATTGCGTCGGTCATGACATCGCTGCCGATGTAGGTGTCGGCAAGGCGCACCAGAGTGTAGGACAAACCGACATAAAACAAATCCGTGGTCAGTTCTTTCCATGTCAGACGCCAGCTATCGAACCGTGGATTGACCCATTCCAGCCCCAGCAGCAGCACTTTGAAGCCTATTCCGATAATGATTGCGGTCGAGGCCTTGGCAATTGAATTGGGGGCATAAAACCAGAATGCCAACAAGCCGAACAGGGCGACGGGCTGAAACCAGGTGAAAAATGTCCGCTTGAACAGCCCGCCTTGGACTTTCGGAATGTTTTCCCAGCCGATTGTTACAGGGCCTTCGGTCCCGAACACCCTCTTGCCGACACGAATTCCGTCCATTTTGACCACGCCAGGCTGAAATTGGTGATAACCAGTGTAATCATGTCCGATAAAGCCCACCGGCGTTATACGTCATAGGACGTAAGCCTGATCATGTTCTGCTGGCGAAATCAATCGGTGCAGCGAAATAAGGCTTGATCCGCGTTCACTAAGCCTGTCGAAGCGGGCGCACGCCTTGTAACGTGAAAGCCGATGACTGGTCCGTCTGCCCGAATTGATCGAAATTTCGCCGCGCGGGTCGATTGGAACCTGCTGCGTACTTTTGTCGAGATCGTGCGCGCCGGGGGGATCGGAGCGGCAGCGCGCAAGCTGAACCGTCAGCAACCCACGATCAGCGTCGCGCTCAAGCGGCTGGAAGACCATGTCGGCACCCAATTGCTGCGCCGCTCGGCGAGCGGTGTCGAATTGACTGTGGCTGGACGTGCGCTGCTGTTGATCGCCGAAGAAATGTTCGAGGCGGCACGCATGGTGCCGCACCAGATGGCGCAGGCGATGAAACAGGTCGAAGGCCTGGTGCGTATCCAGATGATTTCGTCGATCGTGTCCCCCGAATTTGATGAAGCGATCGCCACCTTTCGCCGTCGTTATCCGGCGATCCTGATCGAATTGCGCGTTTCGCCGTGGCGGCAAGTGCTCGAAGCGCTCGAGCGCGGCGAAGTCGAAATCGGGGTCGGCTATGACAGCGGTGTTCGGGCCGGGTTGAATTACGAACCCTTGTTTGTCGAAACCCAGCAACTGTATTGCGATCGCAATCACCCGCTTTATGGACAGCGGATCATGCGGCTGGGTGAATTGCGCGATCAGGGCTTTGTCCTGACCGGCGAAGACGAATTGGACAGCATAACCCGGCTGCGCCAGCGTTATGGCCTGGGTACCGTCATCAATGGCCTTGCCGAAGATGTGCACGAGGCCAAGCGATTGATCAGTCTGGGTGTGGGCATCGGGTTCCTGCCGGTCATGGCTGCGCGCGATCTGGTCGAACGCGATCGCTTGTGGCCGCTGCTGCCGCAAGATGTTGAACCGGCTTATGACATGTATCTGCTGTCGCGTCAGACCGCCGCACGCGATACGCCGACACAGTTGTTTCTAGACGAGATATTGCGTCGTCTCCGGGCGAGGCCGATCACTTGAATGCGGTTGGAATGAGGTCGCAAACGGCCTCGGCATAGATAAATTCTATGGCCTGCATCACAAAACAAGCCCTAGTGTGATGCCCCTCGCTTGGGCACCACGTGCATCACCACGCCAAAAGAAAGTGCTGCCGTGATCCGATCCACCCGTTTTATGCCGATGCTCGCCCTTGCCAGCCTGTTGGCGCTCGCCGGGTGTGGGCATTCCGGCCCCAAAGCAGGCGCAGACGGCATACCGATCGAAGCGCCCAAGACCGAATTCACCATTGGCTGGTCGATTTATGCGGGTTGGATGCCCTGGCCTTATGCACAGGAATCCGGGATCGTGAAAAAGTGGGCAGATAAATACGGCATCAAAATCAAGCTGGTGCAGGTCAATGACTATGTCGAATCGGTCAACCAATACACCGCTGGCAAGCTGGATGGGGTGGTCGCCACATCGATGGACACGCTAACCATTCCCGCAGCGGGCGGCAAGGACACGTCAGTGGTCATCCTTGGCGACTATTCCGACGGCAATGACGGTGTCGTGCTGAAAAACGCGCATACTTTGAGCGACATCAAGGGTCGTACTGTCAATCTGGTCGAGCTGTCGGTGTCGCAATACCTGCTGGCGCGCGGGCTGGAAAAAGCCGGGATGAAGCTGTCTGATGTGAAACTGGTGAACACCGGCGATGCAGACATTGTCGGCGCGTTTGCAGCGCCCCAGATCGATTCGGTGGTTACTTGGAACCCGCAGCTTTCTGAGGTTAAAAAAGCCGCGGGCGCTACGCTGGTGTTTGACAGCCACCAGATTCCCAATGAAATTCTGGATTGCCTGTCGGTCAGCAGCGCGACGCTGAAGGCCAATCCGGCACTCGGCAAAGCATTGGCCGGCATCTGGTACGAAACCATGGCGGTCATGCACAAAGACGATGCGGCGGGCAAAGCCGCGCGTGCCCAAATGGCCCACGACGCTGGCACCACGCCTGCCAGCTATGATGCACAGCTGTCGACCACGCATCTCTACACTACGCCGGCTGAAGCAACCAGACTGGCCAAAAGCCCTGACCTGATGACTGTCACCGACCGCGTGCGCCAGTTCTCGTTTGCCAAAGGCCTGTTCGGTCCGGCGGCGACCACGGTCGATGCCATCGGTATCGCGTTTCCCGGCGGCAAGACGCTTGGCAATCCGGCCAATGTGAAGCTGCGTTACGATGCGACCTATATGCAGCTGGCAGCCGACGGAAAGCTTTGAAGCCCGCGTCTGATCGATCAGGAGTGACGCTGCAATGACCCGCCTCATCAATGTGCGGCCCAGCCGACGCGGACGCTGGCTGGCAGGCGCCCTGCCTATCCTGATACTGTGTCTGGTCTATGCCATGGTTGCGGCGTTGCGCCACGCCGACAATCCTGCCGATAAAGTATTGCCCACCGTGGGTGCGATGGCCACTGCGCTGTGGAACATGGGGGCCACGGTCGATCCGGTGACGGGGCAGGTCACATTGCTGGCCGATACATTGGCCAGTCTGTCGCGGCTTGGCGCGGGCCTGATGCTTGCAACTGTGTCGGCGCTGGTGATCGGGTTACTGCTGGGGGTCATGCCACTGGCGCGCGCCATTTTCGGGCCTTTGATCACGGTGATCGCAGTGATCCCGCCGATCGCGGTGCTGCCCATCCTGTTCATTGCGCTGGGTCTGGGCGAAGCAGCAAAGATCGCGCTGATCGCGATTGGAATTGCGCCCTACATGACCCGCGATCTGGCATCGTATGTAGCGGGCCTTCCGGCCGAACAGTTTATCAAGGCGGAAACGCTGGGCGCCAATTCATGGCAAGTCGCGATCCGCGTAGCGCTGCCGCAGATGATGCCGCGCCTGATTGAATCGCTTCGGTTGTCGATGGGACCGGCCTGGGTGTTCCTGATTGCGGCAGAGGCAATCGCATCGGATGTGGGGCTGGGCTATCGCATCTTTCTTGTGCGGCGCTACCTCGCAATGGATATCATCCTGCCCTACGTCGCGTGGATTTCGCTGCTGGCAATAGCCGCTGATGCGGTGTTGCAGCTGGTATCCCGGCGTGCATTTCCCTGGGCAGGAGGGCAGGCACGATGACCGATGCTCCTTTGCTCGATCTGCGCAATGTCTGGGTCGAATACGGCGATAAAATTGTTCTCGAGAGGGTCAATCTGACGATTGATCAGGGTGCGTTTGTTTCGGTGGTTGGGCCGTCGGGTGCGGGCAAGAGCACGTTTTTGCGGCTGATCCTGGGGCAGGAAGCGCCGAGCCGAGGCAGCATCCTGCTCAAAGGCGAACCGATGCGCGCCGAATGTGGCCCCGATCGCGGCGTGGTGTTTCAGCGCTATTCGGTGTTTCCACATCTGACAGTCATCGGCAATGTGCTGTTCGGGCTGGAATGCGCCGGTGCGCCGATCATCGGGCGGCTGTTTGGCGCGCGCCGCCGGGCGGCGCTGGCCGAGGCCG
>CAIPWG010000229.1 GCA_903868655.1 uncultured Sphingomonadales bacterium | reverse complement strand
CGATCGCGTGGAAGAACATCGCCGGGATGATCAGCACGATACCAAGAAGTATCATTGCGCAATTGATCGCGATCCGAACCATAGGGGATTGATGGCAGGGCGGGGCAATGACCGCAAATGGGACGGTCGCGGCCATTTCGGAAATTTCCAAACTCCCGCTATTTGGAACGCTAAGGTGGAGTTCGGCAAAGGGCCGCTTAGCCGTCAATGTGCCCCGAGCTGGCCGGTTCCCAGAACGCCACGATGAGTCCGCCGACGATAATAAGGCTACCCCCGGCGAGGATGGGCAGTGTTGGCAATTGGCGAAAGAACACAAAGCTTGTGATCTGCCACATGGCGAACAGCGTTGCGATATATATGCCGACGACCTTTTCAAATTCGATCGGCGCCAGATTGAGCGCGTAGCCGTAACCAAACAGAAGAACCGCCCCACCCGCAAAATACGCTGTCTTGAGCAGGGGACTGTGCTGCGCGATCCCAAGCCGGACAATCGCGTCGCCGGTCGTTTCCATGGCCGTGGCGATGATCAGGAATCCAAGAATTAACAACTTTGTAGTGGCCATCGAACGCTCCAGAATCCCAGTCAGCGGCTGTGCCGGTTCAGGCGACAAACCCGTCAATGGCCTTTGCCAGTACCACATCGCGTTGCGACAGGCCGCCTGCATCGTGAGTGGTCAGGCGGATTTCGACGCGGTTGTAGACATTGAACCATTCGGGGTGATGGTCGTCCTTGTCTGCAACGATCGCCACGCGCGACATGAACCCGAAGGCTTCGGCAAAATCGGTGAATGTCAGCGTGCGGGTGATCGCCAGCGCGTCCGCGCTCAGCGTCCAGCAGGGCAACGCGGCCAATGCGTGGGCGCGTTCGGTTTCGGTCAGTTGGGCAATCGCCATGGCACAGTCTCTCCAAACTTGTTCGGCACAGGCGTTTCCCCTATCGACTGGCCGGATGCAACCATGTCGTCTTGTCGCAGAGGAACTGGCCTGCCGTCGGGGCGATCGGCTGTTGCTGCGCGGCATCGGTTTTGCGCTTGCTCCGGGCGAAGCGCTGCATCTGGCCGGGCCCAACGGCATCGGCAAATCCAGCCTGTTGCGCATTCTGGCCGGGCTGGCGCGGCCTTATGCCGGGCGAGTCGAGGTGCGCGGCGCAATCGCGCTGTCGGATGAACGCCTGCCGCTTGATGGGCACCGCCCCCTGGCTGCGGCGCTGGGGTTCTGGCAAAGGCTTGATCGATCGGCGCCCCTGCAGGCTGATTTCGGCCTGGATGATCTGGGCGATGTGCCGTGCGCTATCTGTCGACAGGACAGCGCAAGCGCGCGGCGCTGGCCTGTCTGGCGGCCAGCGGAGCCCCGATCTGGCTGCTGGATGAGCCGCTCAACGGGCTTGATACGTATTGGACGGGCGTGGCCCATGCCGCGATAGAGGGGCATCGCGCGCGCGGCGGAATTGCCGTAATCGCCTCGCACCAGCCGCTCGCGCTGGGCGGCTTGATCGCGTTTCCGCTGGTGCCGCATGTGCCTGCCGGCGTGGAGGACTGATCGCCATGGCCCGCGCGCTGCGCCAACTGGCGCTGATCTTTCGCCGCGATTGCGCGCTGCTGCTGGGCGGTGCGCGGGGGCGCGGCGGGGCCACGCTGCCCCTGTTGTTTTTTCTGGCAGTCGCCATGCTCTATCCGTTTGGTGTTGGGCCCGATACGCGGCTGCTGGCGCGCACCGGGGCGGGGGTGATTTGGGTCGCGGCGCTGCTTGCGGCCATCCTGCCGCTTGATCGGCTGATCGAACCCGATCTGGAAGCCGGATTTTTCGACCAGTGGACCTTGCGCGGCTTGTCGGAAGAAGCGCTGATGCTGGTGCGTGTTGCGGCCCACTGGTTGAGTTTTGGCGTGCCGCTGATGCTGGCGACGCCGATTGCGGCGGGCCTTCTGGCGATTGACGGTGCGCAATTGTTGCGGCTTGAGCTTGGCCTGCTGCTTGGCACACCAGGGCTTGCCGCAATCGGCGTTACAATTGCCGCGCTGACTGCGGGGCTGCGCGCCGGGGCGGCGCTGGGCGGGCTGTTGATGATCCCGCTGGCGGTGCCGCTGCTGATCTTTGGCGCAGGATCGTTGCAACCGGGCGGCGAAAATGGCCTGCTCCTGCTGGCTGCTGCCAGCCTTGTCGCTGTGGCATTGGCGCCATTCGCGGCGGGGGCTGCGCTTCGGGCAAGCCGGGAATAGCCGTTCGCACGCTGGCCATGCGCTTTTTTGCGTTGCCGATGCGCCGGGTCTTTCCTACCTGATTGCCCATGATGACACATTCCGCTTTGCCCGACACGCTTTCGCTTATCGGCAACACGCCGCTGGTCCGGCTGCATGGGCCGAGCGAGGCGGCGGGCGCTGAAATTTACGGCAAGTGTGAATTTGCCAACCCCGGCGCCTCGGTGAAAGATCGCGCTGCACTGTGGATCGTCCGCGATGCCGAGCAACGCGGGCTGCTGGCGCCAGGTGGCACGATTGTCGAAGGCACTGCGGGCAATACCGGGATCGGTCTGGCGTTGGTCGCCAATGCGCTGGGTTACAAGACGACGATCGTCATGCCCGAAACCCAGTCGCGTGAAAAAATGGACACGCTGCGTGCACTGCGCGCAGAATTGGTTTTGGTGCCGGCCGCACCATTTTCAAACCCGGGCCATTTCGTCCACACCAGCCGCCGCCTCGCCGAAGAGACCCCAGGTGCCATCTGGGCCAACCAGTTCGACAATATTGCCAACCGACGCGCCCACATCGAAAGCACCGCACCCGAACTGTGGGCGCAGATGGAGGGCCGCATCGACGGGTTTACGTGCGCAGCGGGCACGGGCGGTACAATCGCCGGAATCGGTCTGGGGCTAAAGGCGTTTGATGACGCCATCACGATCGCGCTGACCGATCCGCACGGCGCGGCTTTGTACAACTATTACGCCCACGGCGAATTGTCGTCCGAAGGAAGCTCGGTCGCCGAAGGGATCGGGCAGGGGCGGATCACCGCCAATCTCGATGGTGCGCCCATCGACACGCAATTCCGGATATCCGATGAAGAGGGGCTGTACTGGGTGAGCCGCCTGCTCGCCGAGGAAGGTCTGTGTCTGGGTTTGTCGAGTGGGATCAATGTGGCCGGCGCAGTGGCGTTGGCCAAGCAACTGGGTGCGGGCAGTCGTGTGGCAACGATCTTGTGCGACACCGGGTTTCGCTATCTGTCGTCGCTCTACAATGCGGATTGGCTGAGGGCCAAGGGATTGCCGGTCTTCCCCTGGTTGCGTGGTTGAGATATACCTTTGCAGCATGGCGCTATTCAGCAGGACATCCGAACGGCTGAAACGTATGAACAGCCGCACTGCGGGTTTTGCCGGTGCGGCCGATCAGGCGTCGGGCATGACACCCGCACCAATCCAGCCCGGATCGCGCGACATGCGGGCGCAGGCGGTGCACCGTTTGCAGGTCGGGCTGTTCGGTCTTGCCGCGATGCTGCTGCTTGTCAGTCTGGCCAGCGTTATCATGCAACGCGTGGTCAACTCGGACCGCAGCGTTGTCGCCTCCGAACCGTCCGGCAGCCCCAGCGCTGCGCTGGCCAACGATCCGCTGGTTGATCTTGGCGTTGCGCCCAAAGTGCCCGTGGCAGACAATACCGGCGCGCATCCCAAACCCAAACCGGCGCATTGAGCGCCGTTTTACGGGAAAACGCGGGACAAGTGTTATCAGGGTCAGCATGATCCTTGGTTTTCAAGCATTTTTTTCCGGAACGAATCGATCAAAACAGGGCCACGCAATGGCGCTAGGGGTTCGTACGCGACACTTCCTGGATGGTCGCCGCGCGGCATTTGAAAAATGGCAATAAATCAATATATTATAGATATTTATGGGGTTAATCGGGGGAAAGCCGAATTCCCTGTAGGCGATCATGTGGGGCATATCAGGCTGTTTGAATCCGGGTTTTACCGCTTTTTCCCGTAATTTCCCGTTGTCGCCCGCGTTGACCCGCGATATGAACCCCCAATCGGGACGAAATCCTCGTGCATCCATTGGGGGTGAACCGCCGCACTTTGCCGTGCGGCGGGCGAGGAGGATTTTGTTGCGTCAGGTTGGGGGCTTTGGGTGGCGGGAATTCCGTCGAATTATTTTGGCAACGGCTTTTCGCCTCGCGGCGACAAGAGCCGCTTTGTCTTGCCCACTGATTTCCGCGCCACGGTGCAGGCTG
>CAIPWG010000228.1 GCA_903868655.1 uncultured Sphingomonadales bacterium | reverse complement strand
CATGACCGGTGAAGAGGCAAGCTTTTTTGCGTTGACCGATGGCGCCACGATCGTCGCATTGGGATCGGCCCAAGATCACAAGCGCGTCGGCGATGGCGACACCGGCCCCAATACCGGCGGCATGGGAGCCTATAGCCCTGCACGCGTGCTGACCCCTGATCTGGAACGCGAAACGATAACCCGGATCATCGCCCCCACGGTGAAAGCCATGGCCGATGCCGTCATGGCCTATTCAGGCGTGCTTTACGCCGGGTTGATGCTGACCAGCGAAGGGCCCAAGCTGATCGAATACAATTGCCGGTTTGGCGATCCCGAATGCCAGGTCTTGATGCTGCGGCTGGAAAGCGATCTGATCGAACTGCTTTCAGCAGTGGCGGACAACCGGCTGGCAGCAATTGCACCGCCCCGGTTTTCCCCTGAACCCGCACTGACCGTCGTGATGGCTGCCGAAGGCTATCCGGCAACCCCGCAAAAGGGGGGCATGATCGCAGATATCGCTGCGGCCGAAATCAACCAGGCCAAAGTATTCCACGCAGGAACCTTGCGCGATGATCAAGGTGTGTTGCGCGCCAGCGGCGGCCGCGTTCTGAATGTCAGCGCGCGCGGCACCACCGTGCGCGAAGCCCGCGACACTGCCTACCAAGCTGTCGATACGATTGATTTTGCGCAAGGATTCTGCCGCCGCGACATCGGCTGGCGCGAAATCGCGCGCGAAGCAGCGGAAGGGTAAGTCCAAGCATCAGCTGGCAATAACGCCCGCTCCATCGGCAGGAATCTCAATGCTTATGGCGGGCATCGCCCCTGTGGGCGTACGATAGCTGGCCAGCACCGCGCCGCAGACTGCGTCAACCCGATCGCGCCGCATAACGGCCACAACCGCACCGCCAAAGCCGCCGCCGGTCTGGCGCGCCCCGCCCTCGGTGCCGATCGCCGTGTTGAGCAAGGCTGACAGCTGGTCGGTTGCAGCAACAGTGATGCCAAAGTCTTGCGCCTGCGAGCGATGCGATTCGCGCATCAGGCGCCCGGTTGTGCGCAAGTCGTTGGCGGACAGCGCTTCAGCCGCTTCAAGCGTGCGGCGGTTGTCGCCAATCACGTGGCACGCGCGGAGCCAGGCCAGATCGTCCAATTTGCCTTTGGCCGCCATCAACATCGCTTCGTCCGCATCGCGCAAAGCCGCCACGCCCAGAAACGCGGCGGCGCGTTCACATTCGGCGCGGCGTGTGTTGTATTCGCCATCGACCAGCCCGCGTTCGACGCCCGATTGCACAATCACCACCGCAATATCGTCGGGCAGCGGTATCTGGCGCAAGGCAAGGCTGCGGCAATCGATCAACAGCGCGTGCCCCTGGCGCGTCGCGGCCGATGCAATCTGATCGAGATTGCCACAGCGTACGCCGGGAAAACCACATTCAGCGCGCTGCGCCAGCAAGGCAATGTCGAGCGCGGACCACTCCAGCCCCACCGCCAACAACAGCGCATGCGTCAGTGCCACTTCGAGACTGGCCGACGATGACAGCCCGGTGCCGCGCGCAATGCTGCCCGCTACAGCCAGCATGCCGCCGGGCACAACAACGCCCGCTGTGTTCAATTCATCGACCACTCCGCGGACATAATTACGCCAGCTGCCCCCGGTCAAAGCACCAACGCCACTGGGCGCAAAGCGATCCTCTTCCCCAAGATCGAGCGCCATCACGCGCAAATCTGCACCGGGCTGCGGCGTAAAACCGACGCGGGTTTCGGCGCCGATAGCCACAGGCATGGCAAAACCATCGTTGTAATCGGTATGTTCGCCAATCAGATTGACCCGCCCCGGTGCGCGGCTGACGATAAGCGGGGATGCACCGAAGGCGGCCGCAAACCCGGCGTGGAGCCGTTGGTTCAGGGTCACGCCTGCGCTCCGTTGGCGGGGACCGCCGCGCGCAATCGCGCTGCCGCCACCTCGGGGGTAAGATCGCGTTGTGGTTCGGCCAACATTTCAAAGCCGACCATGAATTTGCGCACGCTGGCAGACCGCAAAAGCGGCGGGTAGAAATGCGCGTGCAAACGCCAGGCTTCGGGCGCCGTGCTGTCACCGGGCGTCTGATGCCAGCCCATGGAATAGGGCATGGAACAATCGAACAGTGCGTCATAGTGCCCGGTGATCACCCGCAGGATACGCGCCAGCGCATCGCGCGCCGCATCATCGAGTTCCGCAATCTGCCCCACACGGTCACGCGCGATCAACAGCACTTCAAACGGCCATGCTGCCCAGAACGGCACGACCGCCAGCCAATGCGCATTGACCGACAGCACGCGATCGCCCGCCGCAAGTTCGCGCTGCGCCACATCGTCGAGCATGACGCGGCCATGATCGGCGTGCCATGCGGCCTGCGCACGGTCTTCATCGACCAGTTCGCTGGGCACGAAATCGCTCGCCCAGATCTGGCCGTGCGGGTG
>CAIPWG010000227.1 GCA_903868655.1 uncultured Sphingomonadales bacterium | reverse complement strand
GCCTTGCGTTAAAACCCATCGGGTGGCTGCTTCGACTGGTTCGCGACGAACGGATGATCGCCAAGGGGGATGCCCCTCGCACCGCGATGGCGCGAGGGGGCAGATACTCAGGCCTTGGCCGCGGCCTGCATGGCCATCAGGATGGCCTGGCTCTGTTCAGAGCCCGACTGCGGCACGAAGTCGCCAGTGCGGTCGCTGATGCGGCTCCAGTTGGCGGCAAAACCTTCGACGGTGCGGTCTTCGCTGGGCAGGATGACCGGTGGGTTCATCGTGACAAAGGCGCTGTGGTACGCGCCCGCGCCGGCGCCGACGATGGCATTGCTGGGCGCATCGTCAGACACCAGATAGAGCGCTGCGGGCACCACGTTTTCGGGTGCAAACAGCTTGAACGCCTCGCCGGGCAGGATGTCTTCGGTCATGCGCGTCGCGGCCACCGGCGCCAGCGTGTTGACCCGCACGTTGTACTTCGCGCCTTCGAGGTACAGCGTCTTGGTCAGCCCGGCGAGGCCGAGCTTGGCCGCGCCGTAATTGGCTTGCCCGAAATTGCCGAACAGCCCGGTTGACGATGCGGTCATCAGGATGCGGCCATAGTTCTGCTCGCGCATCAGGTCCCACACCGCTTTGGTCGCATTGGCAGACCCGAGCAGATGGACTTTGACCACCAGATCGAAATCGGCGGGCTCCATCTTGGTAAAGCTCTTGTCGCGCAAGATGCCGGCATTGTTGATCAAGACGTGGACACCGCCCCAGGTCTCTTTCGCCTTGGCCACCAAAGCCTGCATCTGTTCGTATTCGGTAACCGAGCTGCCATCGGCGATGGCTTCGCCGCCAGCCGTCCGAATTTCCTCGACCACGGCGGCAGCAGCATCCGATGCGCCGCTGCCATCGCGCGCGCCACCCAGATCGTTGACCACGACTTTGGCCCCGCGCCGCGCCAGTTCGAGCGCATAAGCCCGGCCCAAACCACCACCGGCCCCGGTCACAATCGCCACCCGGCCTTCGAACGAAATGCTCATTGCGCCTGTCTCCTCGCCACGCTTAAGCGCGTGATTAATGGAGGCGCCGATGCCATGCCGCAGGCGGCATTGCAACCCGATCAGGCGATGCGTTCAACCCAGCCGTGGGTGTCGGGGCCTTCGCAGCGCTGGATTTCAACCAGTCGTTGACGCAACTTCTGAGTCAACTGGCCGGGGCCACCGCTGCCGATCACGAATTCACCTTGCGTGTCGGCCACTTTGCCGACCGGGGTCACCACTGCTGCGGTGCCGCAGGCAAAGGTTTCGACCAAGGCGCCACTGGCCGCATCGGCGCGCCACTGGTCAAGCGCATAGCGCTCTTCGCGGACGGTCAGCCCTTCTTCGCGGGCGAGCGTGATCAGGCTGTCGCGCGTGATCCCGGGCAGGATCGTGCCCGACAGCGGCGGGGTGACGATCGATCCGCCGGCAAACATGAAAAACAGGTTCATTCCGCCCAATTCTTCAACCCAGCGGTGTTCCGCCGCATCGAGGAACAGCACCTGGTCATGGCCGCGCGCAAAGGCTTCGGCGGTCGGGACCAGGCTGGCGGCATAGTTGCCGCCGCACTTCGCGGCGCCGGTGCCACCTTGCGCCGCGCGGGTATAGTCACTGACCCACAGCGACACCGCTGGTGATCCTGACTTGAAATAGTTGCCCGCAGGGCTGGCGATGACCATGAATTTGTACGCGCGCGACGGACGCACCCCCAGAAATGCTTCGGAGGCGAACATGAACGGACGCAGATACAACGATCCGCCCTCAACCGTGGGAAACCAGTCGCTATCCGCCAGTACCTGCTGGCGCACGGCTTCGACAAACAACGCCTCGGGCATTTCGGGCATGGCCAGGCGCCGGGCCGAGGCATTGAAACGTGCGGCATTGGCGCGGGGACGGAACAGCGCGATACCGCCGTCGGCCAGGCGATACGCCTTCATCCCCTCAAAGATTTCTTGTGCATAATGCAGCACGGCGGCTGCGGGATCGAGCGCGATCGGACCATAGGGCACTACGCGGGGCGCGTGCCAGCCATGCTCTGCATCAAAGTCGATTTCGACCATGTGGTCGGTAAAGGTCGCGCCAAAGCCGGGGTTGGCAAGGATCGCCGCACGTTCATCCGCCGCGCGGGGGGCAGGATGCGGGGCGCGGGCAAACCCGGGCAGAGTGGTGGCGTTTGACGCCATGGCAGCAGATCCTTCTTATCGGGCGGTATAGCGGCCAGCAGCGCGGATATTCCCCGAGTCACTACCGACATTGCGCCATATTGTACTATTGTTGCGTACAATGCAATAGGTTTGAAACAAATGTGAAGGGCCGCGTTCCCCAAGGGAAGCGGCCCTTCGCATGGTCAGCGGCTGGAAGTGCCGCCCACGATGCCTTTATCGTGACTGATGAAAATCAGCGATAATGCCTCGCGTTGCGGATTACCGACCTCTGTGCTGAACCATGAGACATCGGATCACCTCCTTTCGCGCTGTTGAGCCAAATCGCCATCGCGGTGTTGCAATCCCGCTTTGACTGGACCGCCTGAGGCGTTACGCCCGCCGCGACCTTGGATGGAAAATGATTCATTGCGGGGCGAACAACAAGTCTTGATATAAAAAAAATTATCGTCAGAATCCAAGTTTCCGGCTGTAGCTTCGACAGGGTACATTCAACGCCGTGGGTGTTGCCAGGCGCTGACGTAAGCGCATGAAATTAAAAATATTTATAGGCAATTCCGGTTCGGTCTGAGCCTTTGCAAGCACGCGCGCACCGCCGCATCAAAACGCCGTTGCCCGCAGATCAGGCCGCGCATGGGGCGCGATTTTCCACAAGCGGGGTGCGGGTGGAATTTCCCCTTCAAAAAGCGCTACGAATTGCGGGGTGATGCGGAGGGGTTAACCCCGGCAATCTTCGACAACCCTGCCCACTTCGGCCCAGCTCGGCAGCACTTGCGGTGCAAGGCCGGTGATCGCAATGCGGAACCGGCCGCGGCTGAAGGCCACCGCATCGAGCACATGATCCGATGCGGGCAACGTTACTGACCACATCATTTGCCCGTCGATAATGACCGGCGCCGCGGTCGCGGTGCCACTGCTGGTGGATGTCGTGATTACGGCCCGCCGCGGGGCAGCGTCCTGATCCGCGGGATGCTCTGCGGGCAGAGCAACCTGCACTTTTTTGGCACTGTGGTCGCAGCGCAGAATTG
>CAIPWG010000226.1 GCA_903868655.1 uncultured Sphingomonadales bacterium | reverse complement strand
CCGATGGCGTGTTTCTGGAAGCGATCGGCATTCCGTCGTATGGTCCGCCCGGGCTCTACAGCAATCCCGACGGCAACGGCGCCCACGGCTTGAACGAACGCGCGATCGTGAAAGCGGTCTACACTGGCCGTGACTTCCTGAACGAACTGGTGCGCGATTACGCTTCGCGCTGAACGGGGTCACCCGACGATGCGATAGGGCACCAGATCGCGGCGGGCGGGGTCGACATGTATCGCCTTGTCGCTGGGTGGAAAAGCGCGCTGGTCGCAGCCGTCGCGCGGGCATATGCGACACGACGCGCCGATTTTCGCCACGGCTTCTTCCGACGCCAGATTGAGCCCGTCGGCGTAGATGAATTCATCGGCGTGGGTCGCTTCGCAGCCCAGTGCAACGGCATAGCGGCGTGGTGGCCGGTAATAGCTGCCGCTGGGTTTGACCAAGCCCTTGGCGACCGAGACATAGCGGATGCCATCGGGCATTTCGGCCAATTGCACGTGGATGCGGTCGGGGATGGCAACCGCTTCGTGAACGATCCACAGCGGGCAGGCGCCGCCAAACCGGCCAAATTGCAGACGTGTTGCCGAATGGCGCTTGGTGATGTTGCCGGCCATATCGACCCGGCAGAAAAACACCGGGATCCCGCGTGCACGCGCACGCTGAAGCGTGGACAAGCGGTGACAGCATTGTTCGAAACTGACGTGGAAGCGCAGCCGCAACCGATCGATATCATGGCGCAGATCACGCGCAGCGATGCGAAATCGTTCGTAGGGCATCAGCAGTGCACCGGCAGCATAGTTGCCCAGCCCGATTGTGAGCAGATGCCGCGCTGCCTCGCTTTGCAAGGCGGCAGCTTCGACAATCGCGGCAATCGGTTCGGACAGCGCCAGCGCCGCCACCTGATAGGCCAGCTGGAACCGGCCACTTTCGATCGGTTGATTGGAGTCGAGATCAAGATGGTGGCGTGCCGCGTCATAGTGCCGCATCGCGCCGCCCCCGGTCCAGGTGATTGATACCCCCTGTTTGCGTAGCCAGCCCTGCATCGATTGCACGCGCGGTGACAGGTCTTTGCCCGCGATCTCTGCCGCCAGCGCTTCGGCCGCGCGATCGAGTGTGTCGACATAGTTGTTGGCATTGTGAAACCAGTCGCGCACTTCTTCCCACGGCAGGCGGCCGCCTGCGGCCAGGCTCGTGCCGATGGTTTCGTCGAGCATGTCGAGCCGTAGCCGGGTCTGGGTGTGCAGCGCGTGCAGCCGTACAAAGGCATCGGCAAAGCCGGGGAACTGCCGCGCCAGCCGCTCGACCGCCTCTCCCGGCAAAGCACCTGGCAATTGCGGATCGGCCAACGCCTCGTGCAGCGCACGCACCATGGCATCGCCATCGGACGGCGCCAGATCTGCCCAATCGAGCGGAAAGGCTGCGCGCAACGCATCGGCCAGCGCAGGGGTCAAATGGCGTTCGTCGTTTTCCAGCTGCGACAGATACGACGCGCTGATGCCCAGCACTTGCGCCATGTCGGCCTGGCGCAAGCCACGCCGATCGCGCAAGGCACGCAATTGCGATCCGGCAAACTGGCGATGGCGGGGGCTCAAGTCCAGGTGGCTTTCTTTGCAAAGTTCGGCTTCACAACTTTGCAGATTAACATTGGACAGCGTGCTGGCAATGCGTCAAACGCGCTGCCATCATATTTGCACGGGAAAAGGCTGCAAGGCATGTCTGCAAACATCGCCGAAATGGAAAAGCGTCGCGAAGCTGCGCGCATGGGTGGCGGTCAACGCCGCATCGATGCACAACATGCCAAGGGCAAGCTGACCGCGCGCGAACGGATCGACATTCTGCTCGACGAGGGCAGCTTTGAAGAAGTCGATGCCTATGTCGAACACAATTGTGTCGACTTCGGCATGCCTGAAACCACTATTCCCGGCGATGGCGTGGTCACCGGTTCGGGCACGATCAATGGTCGGCTGGTGTACGTCTATGCGCAGGATTTCACAGTGTTTGGCGGTGCAGTGTCCGAACGCCACGCGATGAAAATCTGCAAGATCATGGACACCGCGATGAAAGTCGGCGCGCCGGTGATCGGGCTCAACGATTCAGGCGGTGCGCGTATTCAGGAGGGCGTTGCCAGCCTTGGCGGTTATGCCGAAATCTTCCAGCGCAACGTCCTTGCCTCGGGCGTGGTGCCGCAATTGTCGCTGATCATGGGGCCTTGCGCAGGCGGCGCGGTCTATTCGCCCGCGATGACCGACTTCATCTTTATGGTGAAGGATTCGAGCTATATGTTCGTAACCGGTCCCGATGTGGTCAAGACGGTTACCAACGAGATTGTGACGCAGGAAGAATTGGGCGGTGCGATCACGCATACCACCAAGACCTCGGTCGCGGATCTGGCCTGTGAAAACGATATTGATGCGTTGCTTGCGGCGCGTGAACTGTTTGATTTTCTGCCGCTGACCAACCAGACCGGGGTGCCGGTGCGGCCCAGCAGTGATCCGTGGGATCGGCTGGAAGACAGCCTCGATACCCTGATCCCGGCTTCGGCCACGCAGCCTTACGACATGCACGAAGTCGTCCGCAAAGTGCTGGATGAGGGCGATTTCTTTGAGATCCAGCCCAAGCACGCGGGCAATATTCTGTGCGGCTTTGGCCGGATCGAAGGCCGCACGGTCGGTGTGGTGGCCAACCAGCCGCTCGTGCTGGCAGGTGTGCTCGATATCAACGCGTCGAAAAAAGCCGCGCGGTTTGTGCGGTTTTGCGATGCGTTTGAAATTCCGATCCTGACTTTTGTCGATG
>CAIPWG010000225.1 GCA_903868655.1 uncultured Sphingomonadales bacterium | reverse complement strand
TGCCGGCCAACAGTTCGACCGCAATCGCCAACCATCGAGCAATGGCTTGCGGACAGATTTCGACCAGAAAAACGGCAACGCCAATGGCCACGGGCAAGGCAAACAGCAAAGCCAGAAACGCGGTGATCAGCGTGCCGACAATCGGGGTGGCCGCACCATATTGATCAGCAACCGGATCCCAGGTGCTGGTGGTGAAAAAGCTGAGTCCGAAATGGCTAAGTGCCAGCCATCCGCCCGACACCAGCGATCCGACCAGCCCGATCAGCGTGGCCATCATCGCCAGCACAGCGATCAGGCACAGCGTGCGAAATGCCCAATCGTCGCGGGGCTGACGCGGAGTTCCCTGCGCGTCAACGACGCGCAGGGTTTCGTCCGTAGTGGCAGGCAGAGTGGACATCACTTGCCGTTATAGACTGGGCGACCGCCCGCCTTGACTTCGTTGGTCCACTGACGACGGATCAGATCCTTCACCGCTGCGGGCAGCGGCACATAGTCGAGGCCAATCGCGGTCTTGTCACCGGTCTTGTAGGCCCAGTCGAAGAACCGCAGCACGGCGGCAGTGCGGGCCGGGTTTTCGGTGTTGCGCGGCACCAGGATAAAGGTCGCGCCGCTGATCGGCCAGGCGTTGCGGGCAGGCTGGTCAAGCAGCATCACATAGTTGCCCGGAACTTTGCCCCAAGGCGCGCTGGCGGCAGCAGCGGCAAACGCGCCGCCGTTGGGCTGCGGGAACTGGCCAGCAGCATTCTGCACCAGTGCAAACGTGACCTTGTCCTTGCGCGAGTAGATGTATTCGACATAGCCGATCGAACCAGGGGTCTGCTTGACAAATGCGGCTACGCCATCGTTGCCTTTGCCGCCGAGGCCGGTTTTCCAGTTGACCGAGTCATTGGCGCCAACCGTATTCGCCCAGGCTTGGCTTTTGTGTGACAAGTAGCTGGTGAAAATGAAGGTTGTGCCCGAACCATCCGACCGGTGGACCACAGTGACGGGCAGGCCGGGCAGTTTCATGCCGGGGTTGATGCGCGTGATCTGATCGTCGTTCCAACGCGTGATGCGACCCAGAAACATGTTGGCAATGATATCGCCCGTCAGTTTGAGCTGGCCGGGGTTGACGCCGGGCAGATTGACGATCGGCACGATCCCGCCAACGACTGTCGGGAACTGGCTGAGGCCGTTTTTGATCAGATCGGCTTCTTTCAGCGGCTTGTCAGTCGCGCCAAAATCAACAGTCTTGGCTTCGATCTGACGGATCCCGCCGCCCGAACCAATCGCCTGATAGTTCAGCTCATTACCGGTTGCGCCTTTGTAGGCCTGCGCCCACGCGGTATAGACCGGGGCTGGGAAGGTGGCGCCTGCGCCGGTGAAATTGTCGGCATGGGCAACGCCGGTCAGCGCGACGACAAGGCCGGCGCCGATGGTGATGTGCTTGAGCATGAAAGGTGTCCCTTGGCTTGGTCGAAAATATGGGCTCGACATGGACCGGACGAGATTCGCATCGCGGACCCGGTTGCGACTGCGGTAAGCGTGGCATGTGACGAGATTGTGACAGTGCTGTCTATGCCCGGGATTGCCGGATTTGTGCCCCGATGCCGATCAAGTCGCGGTGCGCACTGGATAAATGGCAGGCAACCATGCGCCGCCATTCGTGCGCTGCCCAGGGCCAAATCGTAAAATAAGGTTACCTGCGGTTAGGGATAACCACCCCTTAACTATGCGTAGTTATACGGATGGTTATGAAACCGTCACGCACCATCCTTGCCGCAGGAGCAATTATTGCGGTCTGCGGCCTGCCCCAGCCGGGGTGGGCGTCGGGAACTGTGGCCGGCACGCTTATTCAAAACACCGTAACCGCGACTTTTACGACCCCGACCGGCGTGGTCACGCTGCGATCGAATACCAACACCGTCAAAGTCGACCAACTGATCGGTGTTGCCGTTACCCCGCTTGTCACCGCACCAATCCCGGTGGGCAATTCGGCAGCAGTTTTGAGCTTTCAGGTGACAAATACGGGCAATGGTACCGACAGCTTCAATCTTGGCGGCATGACTGCCGTCGCCGGCAATGCTTTCACCGCCACGTTGCAGGCGCTCGCCATCGATACAAACGGCAATGCGATCTATGATCCGGGCATCGATACGGTCGTCGCCAATGGTGCAGCCAGCCCGATGCTGGCGCCTGATGGCAGCTACCGTGTGTTTGTAGTTGTTGCGGCACCCTTGGGGGTGACCGATGCGCAAACCGCGCAAGTACGGTTGAACGCGAGTTCGGTCGTCGGAACGGGCACGCCGGGGACGTTGCTGATCGGCAAAGGCGCAGGCGGCGTTGATGCCGTTGTCGGCCTGTCAGGCGGCACGGCCAATGCGCTTGAAGGGCTGGTGGCCAGTCTTGCCAATGTCACGCTGACCAAATCGGCGTTGATTGTTGATCCCTCTGGCGGGGCCAATCCGATTACGGGTGCGATCGTCACGTATATCATCGTCGCGCATACGGCGGGTTCGGGAACCGCCGACGGTCTGGTGGTTGCCGACACCTATCCTGCGGGCACGACGTATGTACCGGGCACGCTGACGTTGAACGGGATCGCGCTGAGCGATGCCGCCGACAGCGACATGGGCACCGCGACATCCACCGGAATTGCTGTTGCGCTGGGCAATGTCGCCAGCGGCAGCCCCGACCGAACCATCACCTTTCAAGTCAAGATCAATTGAGGAGTTGCACCATGATTGCCAGAAAACTCAGAGCGGCGCTTCGCGCCAGTTTGGCCCCGCTGATCGTGCTGTCCATCGCCGGACCGGTCCAGGCCGCCGAAAGCCCGGTTGTGCTGAGCAGCGAACCGATCAAGCTCGACAAAGTCACGCTCCTGGGCGGCAAGGCGACCCATGCGGTGGTCGATCCGGCGGTTACGCACGATCAGGTCATCCCGGGCAGCCATCTGGTTGTCATCACCGATTACCGCAGCACGTCGGACAAGCCGCTCGATCACTTTGTTGTAACCAACCCGCTGCCATCGGCGCTGGCGCTATCGGACGACGGTTTTGGCGATTTCGACGTGTCGGTTGATGGCGGAAAAACGTTTGGAAAACTGGCGGCGTTGACCGTCAGCGATGCCAAGGGCGGCATGCGCGCGGCGCAAGCAAACGATGTGACGGCATTGCGCTGGGTCATTCCCCAGATCGCCCCGGGCGCCTCGGGAAAATTGGAATTCCACGCCGTAGTGCGTTGATGAGAAAATATAAAAACCAATAAAATTGGTGATTTGCATGTTTTGAATGCCCCGAGGCTCGCGGGGGGAGATCGAGCCTGAATCACGTGAAATGCAACAATATCGGAGAAATTCATGAAACACGTCAGCAAGTTGCTGGGCGCGGCGGGAACTGCTGCGCTCTTGAGTCTGGTGGCCAATCCCGCGCAGGCTGCGGCAACGTCCGCCGGAACCACCATTACCAACACGGCGCAGGTAAGCTTTCAGGTCGGTGGCGTGGCGCAAACAGCGCAAACCGCCTCGAACGCGATTATCGTCGATGCCAAGATCGTTTTGACCGATACCATTGTCGGGTCTGCGACAACTTTGGTCGCGCCGGGGCAGACCGGCGCGGTGGCCACTTTCCAAGTGACCAACTCGTCGAACGAAATCATCGACGTAGGCCTTTCTGCTGCGGCACAGGCAACCGGTGCAACCACGGCACACGGCGGCACCGACAGCGTGACCGCGACTGCGATGACATACTGGGTCAACACCAATGGAAGCGCGACCTGCAGTTACAGCTCGGCAAACGCCACGCAAGTCGCGTTCCTTGATCAATTGGCCGTGGGCGCAACGCAGTGCGTGTATGTTCTCGCAACAATTCCTTCGACCGCAACCAACGGACAGGTCGCTGGTATCAATCTTACGGTAACCGCTGAGTCAGCAGCAACCCCGGGAACCCAGGGTGCGGCGCTGACCCAGTCGGGTTCAGGCGTGGCGTGGACGCCCGGCACCATGCAGACGGTGTTTGGCGATGCTGCGGGCAACGGGGGCGACTCCGCGTTCGACGGCAAATACACCGCTCTTGCCGATTACACTGTCGCGGCGCCGGTGCTGACCGTGAACAAGAACAGCATCGTCGTGAATGACCCGGTTGAAGGCACTTCCAATCCCAAGGCGATCCCGGGCGCGACGCTGCAATATTGCATCGTTGTTGCCAACGCCTCGACCGCGTCTGCGTCGGCCAGCAATATCAACATCAGCGACGTTCTGCCCACGACGGTCACATACAAGCCCGGCTCTGTCGTGCTGAACGCTGCGGTAACCGGATCGGGTGCCTCTGCCACATGCGGGGCAGGGACCGCGGGATCGGATACGGTCAACTACACCACGACGCCGAACCCGACGGTAAGCGGCACTCTGGCAACATTGGCACCCGGTGCGTCCGAGGGTCTGCTGTTCCAGGCAACGATCAACTGATGCGCTGGGCGCGGCGGTGCTGCTTCGCGTGGCGCCGCCGCCCCATCGTTGTTGTCTCATGAAGCAACTTCCCTGCCTTTTTCGGTCCTTGGCAAGCGGACTGGTGTGTCTTCTGGCGCTGTTGACGGCGCCCGCTGCACCCGCGCAGACCATTACCAACATTGCCTCGGCCAACTGGCGCCAAGCCGGTCAGACCGTGACAGCGCAGTCGAACGCGGTGTCCTTTACCCGGATGACGTCGGCGCCGTCGATCACGACATACGCCGCAGCACCGGGCGGGTCGACATCGCTCAGTTTCATGCCATCGCAATGTGGCGGCGCGCAAATTGCCGGGTCGAGCACACAGGCGGCATACAACCAGATAGCCTCGGTCGCACAGACCACCACAGTGCAGATTGGCAGCGTATTCTATTTTCAAGTCAACGCACCGGAAGGCAATACCCACCCAACCACGATCGATTCGATCCAGGTTGAACTGACCACCAATGGGGGTGACAAGGAAACGCTGACGGTTTTCGAAACCGCGAACAACAGCGGTGTGTTTGTCGGTGCGATCCCCACAGCGGCAGTTCCGCCCCAGCCCGTTCAGGGTGATTGTCAGCTGAGTGTGGCTGCGGGCAACACCATTTCGATTGCGGCGATGCTCAATGCGTCGGCAACGCCGATCGCGATCACCACCGTTTCGGTGGCCAACGATCCGTTCGGGTTTGTGTTCGACAGTCAAAGTGGCGCCTCGGTTAACGGCGTTACGGTCACGATCATCAACGTTGCTACGGGCCAGCCTGCCACCGTGCTGGCGCCCGACGGTGTGACGAGCTGGCCTTCGACGGTTGTCACTGGCCAACCCGTGGTTGATGGTTCGGGCAATTCGTTTCCGTTGGCGCAGGGCGAATATCTGTTTCCCCTAGTCGCGCCCGGACAATACCGGCTGAACATCCGGCCAACCGCGCCTTATACTGCGCCTTCGGTGGTGTCGGCTCAAAACCTTGCCGGTATTCTGCGGCC
>CAIPWG010000224.1 GCA_903868655.1 uncultured Sphingomonadales bacterium | reverse complement strand
GCGTTCGACTTTGCCAACATTTCGGCAGACGGCGTATCGGGTATCGATGTCTACAAGACCGGCCGCGCAGACGTTCCGTCGGGCGGCATTGGTTCAACCATCGACATCCGCACTGCGCATCCGTTCGATTTTGTCGGACCGAAAGTGTCGTTGCAGGCCAAGGGCACCGATGACACGTCGAAGTCGGGTTTCCATGTCACCCCCGAAGTGACCGGCCTGATCAGCGACACGTTTGCCGATGGTCGCATTGGCCTGTTGGTCAATGGTTCCTATTCGGTGCGCGATAGCCAACTGCAGTCGGCCTATACGCGCGGCTGGCTGAACAATGTTGATTTCGGTACTGCCAAAATCACCAACAACAGCACCAATCCCTCGGGCAACACCTGGGCGCCGCAGGATGAAAATTGGGCGGTTGAAAACCACCACCGCACCCGCTTCAACGGCCAGGCCGTGTTGCAGTTCAAGCCGACCGACACAATTGTCGGCACGATTGACTATACTTATGCGGTCTACAAGGATCATTCCGACAAGAGCAGCTTTGGCTCGTGGTTCGGTTACGGCGGCGCCTTGACGTCGGCAACGATCGACAAGAATGGCACATTCACCAATCTTGTCGATGCCGGGTCCGACTTGTCCTACACCGGCACCGATGATGTCTACACCAGCAAGCTTGGCTCGCTGGGTGGCAACGTGAAGTGGCAGGCACTGGATAATTTGACCGTTGTGGTTGATGCGCACCACTCGTTCAACACGACGACAGATGAAAATTCGTTGTATATCGTCGGTCAGGATCAGAACTATTCGATCAACAAGATCTTCGATTCAACGAAATATACCATTCCGACAACAACGTGGACTTATCAGGCGCCCTACAGCGTCAGCAATCTTGACACCTCGTTGATCACGCCGCTGTTTGGCCAACACAATTTCAATTTCCAGCGCACTCAGATTGACGAAGCGCGGTTTGACACCGAATGGAAAAACACCGGTGACAGCGGCCTGAAGTCGATCAAGGCTGGGTTTGATTACAAAGAAACCCAGACGCACTTCGTGGTGTACAACAGCGGCAACGTGTCAAACGGATACTATGATCCGCGTCTTGACGGTGCCCTGTCTTCGTCGTTGTTCACCAAGGTCAATTCTTCTTCGCTCCTGAACGGCCTGTCCGGCGGTGGCAGCAGCATCCTTGTGCCGTATTTCTACAGCTTCAATGCGCTGGCGGTGCAAAAGGCGTTGTCTGGTTTGCCCAACTACAACACGCCAACCGGCGCAGCGGGCCCGGCGCCAACGTTCCCTGCTGGTTATAGCTATGGCGCCACGCCAGCGACCGATAACCTGATCAAGGAAAAAACCCTGTCGGGCTATGCGCAGTTGAAATTCGATACAGATTTCAACGGCATGCGTTTCAAGGCACAAGCAGGCGTGCGTTACGAGCACACCACTGTGTCCGCGGCCAGCCTGCAGAACACGCCGATTTCGGTCACCTGGAACAACCCGACCGAGTTCCAGACCCAGTTCCAACCGGGTGCGCAGACCTACACCACCGGCAGCAGCTACAACGATTTCCTGCCTGCCATCGATGCCAGCCTGCAAATCACCCCGAAACTGGTCGCCCGTGCATCGTACAGCACGACGATCTCGCGGTCTGATTTGAACTCCCTGGTTTCAACCCAGGTGTTCAACGCCAATCCGCACGTCGGGAACCGCACGATCTCGTCGGGCAACCCCGGGCTTTTGCCGCACACGTCGCAGAACTTTGACCTGACCCTGGAATATTACATCAAGGGAGGCAGCTATTTCTCGGCGAACTATTTCGTCAAGCAAGTGGCCAACTTCATCACCCAGACCACCAACAATGTGACTGTGCCGGGGTTGACCGATGCTTCGCAGGGTGCGCTGGCGCAAAAGGCGACCGCCGAAGTTTTGGCGCAAGGTTTGCAGGCCAGCCCGCAGAATGTGTTTGCGCAGCTGCAAAAGGACACGGGCCTGACTTCGTTTGTCGGTCAGTCAACCGATCCGCTGCTGACATGGCAGTTGACCAAGCCCAGCAACGGGCCGACCGTCAACATCCATGGGTTTGAATTCGCAGGTCAATATGTGTTCGGCAACACAGGCTTCGGCATTCAGGCCAACATATCGCTGCCAACCGGTGGTGCGCACTATGATGTCAACAACATCACCAACCAGTTCGCGCTGCCCGGTCTCAGCAAGTCGTACAATATCGTCGGCTTCTATGAAAAGAACGGGTTCCAGGCCCGTGTCGCATGGAATCATCGCGACGCGTTCCTGGCCGGTCTTTCGCAGCAGCTTTATGCCAACCAGCCGACCTTTACCGCAGCGTATGGTCAGCTCGATGGCAGCATTGGCTACGACTTCAACCGCCATGCCACCGTGTTCGTCGATGCCGTCAATATTCTGGGCGCATCGCAGTTCCAGTATGGGCGTTACACCAACCAGTTCCTTTATGCCGGCAAGGGTGATGCGCGGTATCAGGCCGGTGTTCGTCTGAAACTCTGATCGGTTAACCCCCCGGGAAAGCCGGGCCCGCGTTCTGGACGAATGCAATGCGGGCCCGGCTTTTTCACACTTTTAATTGGGTCAGAACGTGTCGGATTTGCGCTGCACTGC
>CAIPWG010000223.1 GCA_903868655.1 uncultured Sphingomonadales bacterium | reverse complement strand
TTTCAGGCTGCGCTCGCAGTGGCGCCTCCTCCGCGTGTGCCTGTCGGGCGACTGTTCGTCGACTATCCCGGCGCTGTGGTCGCAGGCATGGCCGGGGTGGTTGCCTGTTTCGCGATCTTCTATCTGTCGACGACATTTGCTTTGTCGTTTTCGGGGCAGCTCGGTTATTCACGGCAGAGCTTTCTGACCGTGCAGTTGATTGCCAATTTTGCGCTTGCGGCGGGAATCGTGGTGGCCGGATACTGGGCGGATCACACAAGCGCTGCGCGCGTGCTGGGCATCGGGGCCGCGTTGACGATGGTGTTTGGGCTGGTGTTCGGCAGCGGTCTGGCCTCAGGATCGTTGCCGCTGGTCCTGCTGACGCTCGCCAGTGGGCTGTTCGTGATGGGGCTGACTTATGGCCCGCTCGGTGCGTGGCTGCCGACTTTGTATCCAACCGCCGTTCGCTACACCGGAATATCGATCGCGTTCAACGGCGGGGCCATCCTCGGTGGCGCACTGGCGCCCTTTGCGGCCAGTTGGCTGGCTTTGAAAGGTGGGGTCGCATTTGTTGGATTGTTTCTGACGATGGCCGGGTTGGTGACGCTGGTCGGGGTCAGGCTGGCTCCGCGTCAGGATTGACCGCGAGCCTTAGAAAAGTCAGCCGGGCTTTGCCCACTTTGCGGTCGGCATCGACCACAAACCCGGCGATGTTCACATCTTCGTTCATCGCGGTTTCCAGACTGATCCAGGTTGCCGGACCGATCCAGCCAAGCCGGGTCAGCTTGTCGAGCGCCACGATTCCCGCGCCCGTCCGATAGGGCGGATCGAGCAGTATCAGATCGAGCGCCGCGCGTGCCGGCCCGAGTGTCAGAACCGATCCGGCGCGCACGGTTGCGCGGGGGCCCGCATCAAGCGTGCGTGCATTGGCACGGATCGCGTCGAGTGCCTTGGCGTCCTGTTCGACAAACAGCGCGCTGGCGGCACCGCGCGACAAAGCTTCAAACCCCAAAGCGCCCGACCCGGCAAACAAGTCGCCCACAGCCAGGCCGGAAAAATTTCCCAGCCGGCTGGTCAGCATCGAAAACAGCGTTTCACGGGTTCGGTCGGCGGTGGGGCGAGTGGTATCGCCCACCGGTGCCACCAGCTTGCGGCCGCGCCACTCGCCCGAAATGATCCTCAAAGTTTCAGTGCCTTGCGAAAGGTTTCCACATCGTGCTGGCGCACTTCGATCACCGCTCCGCGCGCAATATCACCCAATGGGAACGGGCCATAGGCCGTGCGGATCAGGCGCGAAACCTCAAGCCCGAGATGTTCGAGCACGCGGCGCACTTCGCGGTTCTTGCCCTCTGTCAGCGTCAGTTCCACCCACTGGTTGCGCCCGGTGCGGCGTTCCATGTTGGCGTTGATCGAACCATAACGCACGCCTTCGATCTCGATGCCTTCGCTCAGGTCTTCGAGTCGTGACTGGCTGATGTCGCCATATGTGCGTGCGCGGTATGTGCGCGGGATTCCGCTGGAAGGCAGTTCCATCGCGCGTTTCAATTCGCCATCGTTGGTCAGCAGTAACAGACCCTCGGTGTTGAGATCGAGCCGGCCGACGGGCATCACGCGTGGCGTGCCGCTGGGCAGGGCGTTGATCAGCGCGTTGTAGATCGTCGGGCGCCCGGCAGGATCACGCTCGGCAGTGATCAGGCCCTCGGGCTTGTGAAAACGGAACAGGCGCGCAGGCGCTGCAACCGCCACCGGCTTGTCATCAACCGTAATCCCGCGCAAATTTTTCAGCACTGTCGCAGGCGTGGTAACCAGTTCGCCGTTCAGTTTCACGCGGCCTTCGGCGATGATGCGTTCGACCTCGCGACGGCTGGCGATGCCGGCACGCGCGAGCAATTTAGCAATGCGTTCGCCTTCGCGCGGGGGCGCGTCGGGGTTGGGGGTCGCGGGCACTGGGCGGCGCGGGGCGTGGATAGCGGCGGGCCGTCGCGGGGGGCTGCTACCGGGTCTGACTGGACGGGACATCGCGGGCCCATAGCGCGGATGCGGCTTCGCGTCACCCCTTTCGCAAAGGGGCTGGCGCTTGGCAGCTTCGCCGCTAGGGTAGTGCCGTTGGCAGACAGGGTGAAAATGACCGAAAACACGGCACTGGTAAGCGTACAACCCAAAGGTTGGCGGTTGTTGCGCACGGCTCTGGCCAACCGCAAGGCGGGCACCATGCTGGCCCTGGGGTTCTCGTCAGGGTTGCCATATGCCTTGCTGATCGGAACGCTGAATGCGTGGTTGGGGGATGCACATATTCCGATGGCGACGATCGGGGTGTTGGCATGGATTGGCTTGGCCTATTCGTTCAAATTTCTTTGGTCGCCGCTGGTGGATCGTCTGAATTTGCCGGTGATTGGCGTGCTCGGTCGGCGCAAGGGCTGGATCCTGGGCTGCCAGGTGGTGCTTGTGTTCGCCTTGGTCGGTCTAGCGCTGACCAGTCCGGTGTCCGGGTTGGGCCAGTTCGCGCTGATCGCACTCGTCGCTGCGCTGGCATCGGCGACGCAAGATGTGGCGATTGATGCGTGGCGGATCGATGTCGCCGATGCGGTGGTTCCGGTCGAATTGTTGTCTTCGCTCTATCAGTTTGGCTATCGCCTCGCCGCGCTGGTCGGGGGTGCTTTTGCGCTGTTTCTTGCGGCGCGGCTGCCCTGGCCTACGGTCTATGTGCTCATGGCCGGTCTGATCGCATTGGTGGCGCTGGTTACGCTTGGTGCACCCGACACGCCGCGGCCCCCCTCTGATCAAACTACGGCGATGGCAGATCAGCCGGCACCCGGATTGCGCGCGATGTCGCTGGTGGTAGTCGGGTTGGGCTGGGGCTGGGCGATCGGCAGCATCGGCCTGTTCATGGTGGCTATGCTGAGGCCAGCGATGCCGGGTGTGACACGGCCTTCGGTTGCCGATTTTACACGGGGCCACGCCCCGCTGATCGTCTTGGCTACGGTCGGGTTACCGCTCGTGGTGGCGGCGCTGACCAACCGCGCGCGCGTGGGCAAAGGGGGGACGGGTAAAGTGGCCGCCGTCGATCACCTGTGGCTGGCCCTGGTCGCGCCATTGGCCGAACTGTCGGCGAGGCTGGGCTGGCGGGTGTTGGTGATGATCGGCCTGATCCTCAGCTACACGCTGTGTTACAACGTTTGGGGAAGCTTTGCCCTGCCATTTTACCTCGATTATCTGCACTACGCCAAAGACGAAGTCGCCTTTGCGTCCAAGATTTTCGGCATCGTGATGACAATGGCGGGCATTGCACTGGGCGGTGTGCTGTTTGCCAGGCTTGGCCGGATGCCGACTATTCTTGTCGGAGCCGTGCTGCCGATGCTTGGCAATTTCGTCTATGCCGACCTTGCCGAAGGAGCGATGCATATCGATGCAGTGGCGCGTGTCACGGGTTTGTCTGCGCTGGGCGGGCTGTTTGGTGTCGATGCGCGGATATTGCGCTTGCTGGTCGCGATCAGCGTCGAAAACATTTCCACCGGTATCGCGGGCGCGGCATTTGTTGCCTATTTGTCGGGTCAAGTCAGCCGCAGCCATACCGCTGTGCAATATGCGCTGCTGTCGTCGATGACCTTCCTGATCGGGTCGCTGGGCAAGGGCATTGCTGGCGATACGATTGATCGGTTTGGCTATGCGACGATGTTTCGCTGGACCGCGGTTGCGGGTCTGGTGGCGATCAGTTTCGTGTTGTTGCAATGGGCGACAGCGCGGCGAACCAGCCCACCAGCCAACCCGGCCTAGTCCGGGATTTCGTGGTTGCGGCGCAAGACATCGCCCGCAAGATAAAGCGATCCAGCGATCAGCACATCGCCGCCTTGGGGCAACGCGCGCAAGGCGGCGGCCACATCGGGTGCGCTGGATACCGGCACGGCGCTGAACGGCGCAAAAGCCTCGGGATGATGCGCGTCGTGGCCGGGGGCCGGCACAATCGTGACCGACAGCACGCGCGTGCCAAGCGGCGCGAGTATCGCCGCAGGGTCTTTGTTGGCGAGCATACCCATGATCACGTGCACGGGCTCCTGATCGGCCAGATGCCGTGCGATTGCCGCACCCGCATCGGGATTGTGCCCCCCATCGAGCCAGATCAGGCGGTCCGGTGCCAGGGCCGTCAACGGCCCATGACCCAAGCGTTGCAGCCGCGCAGGCCAGCGCGCGGCGACGACACCGCTTGCCATCGCGGCGGGGGACACGGCGATTGCGTCCTGATGGCGCACCATCGCTACCGCAAGCGCGGCATTGTCGGCCTGATGCAGGCCTGGCAAGACGGGCAAAGGCAAGTTGAGCGAACCCTTGGCGTCACGATAAGCGATCATATGGCCGATCTCGGCATGCCAGTCGCGACCGCGCAACTTGTGGATTGCGCCGATTGTGGCGGCGGTATCGGCCACGGCGCGTCGGGGCAGATCAGGATAAGTCTGGGTAACCAGTGGCACCCCGGCTTTACCGATGCAGGCCTTTTCAAAAGCGATCCGCGCCAAGGGCTCCTGCGGCACGCCAGCTTCGGGAACCAGCAGAAACGCCTCGTGATCAATACCCAGCGTGGCGATACCGCACACCGCTGGTCCATCGAGCACATTGGTCGCATCAAAACGCCCGCCGAGGCCGGTTTCTATCACGCAAGCGTCAGCAGCCACGCGGGCAAAGCCCAGGAACATGGCTGCGGTTGTGACTTCGAAAAAGCTCGGTGCCAGATCTTCACCCACATCGAGCGCTTCGGCCAAAAGACTGGCCAGCAGTTCATCGTCGATCAAATCTCCGGCGAGGCGGATGCGTTCGTTATAACGCACCAGATGCGGCTTGGTCGCGGTGTGCACGGTCAAGCCCTGCGCTTCGAGCATGAAGCGCAAATAGGTGCAGGTCGAACCCTTGCCGTTGGTTCCAGCCACATGGAATACAGGTGGCAGATGTCGTTCGGGGTGATCGAGCCGGGCCAGAAGCGCGCGAATGGTATCAAGCCCCAGCCGGCCTTGGGGCACTGACAAAGCACCAAGCCGGTCAAGCTGCGCCTGCACCGCAGGGCTGTCGGAAATCGCAAAGTCCTTCATCGCCGCGCGTGCTTCAGGCAGCGCGCGCGCCGGTCAGGTAATCGATCAGATTGGCCAGGGTTGCCTTCATCGCGGCGCGGTGTACCACCATGTCGATCATGCCGTGATCATACAGATACTCTGCGCGCTGGAACCCCTCGGGAAGCTTTTCGCGAATGGTATCCTGGATTACGCGCTGTCCGGCGAACCCGATCAGCGCGCCGGGTTCGGCAATCTGGACATCGCCCAGCATAGCGTAGCTGGCGGTAACGCCCCCGGTCGTCGGGTCGGTCAGCAGCACGATATAGGGCAGGCCAGCCGCATGAAGGCGGCTGATTGCGACCGTCGTGCGGGGCATTTGCATCAGCGACAAAATGCCTTCCTGCATGCGCGCACCGCCGGCTGCGGTTACCGCAATGTAGGCGCATTTTTCGCGGATCGCGAGTTCGACCCCGGCGATGAAGGCATTGCCCACCGCCATGCCCATCGATCCGCCCATGAATCCAAAATCCTGTACCCCGACCACGGCGCGTTTGCCTTCGATCGTGCCATAGGCGTTGGTATAGGCATCATTGTGCGGATTGGCCGCACGTGCCGCCTTGATCCGGTCGGCATAGCGCTTGGTATCACGGAATTTCAGCGGATCGTCGCGCACCACAGGCGCGGGCAACAACGCATAGCCCGGATCAAGCAATTGGGCCAGCCGCGCATCGGTGCCGATGCGGCCATGATGCTGACAGCGCGGACAGACCGACAGGTTGTCCTTATATTCCTTGATGAACAGCATCTCGCTGCATCCGGGGCACTTGATCCACAAAGTGTCGGGGGTGTCGCGCTTTTGAATGAGCGACAGCGAATTGCGAACTTTCGTCAGCCAGCTCATGCCGCAACACTCCTTGCCTGATGCACCGCCTCGGCCAATTCGGCAACCAGCGCACGCACCGGGCCAGCGGCATCTGCGCCGTGTGCGCCAACCAGATCAACAATGGCCGAGCCGACCACCACGCCATCGGCTACGCGCGCAATCGGCCCGGCCTGTTCGGGCGTGCGCACGCCAAACCCGACCGCGATCGGCAAATCGGTTGTCTGCTTGAAACGTGCCACGGCTTCTTCGATCGACGCCAATGCGGCCGATTGCTTGCCGGTGATCCCCGCAACCGAGACGTAATAGAGGAACCCGGCCGAGCCATCAAGCACCGCCGGCAGGCGGGCTGCATCGGTGGTGGGGGTGGCCAATCGGATTGGACTGATGCCCCGGGCGCGCAAGGCGGGCCCCAGCTCGCCATCTTCTTCGGGCGGAATGTCGACACAGATGACGCCATCAACGCCCGCGGCCAGCGCCGCATCGGCAAACCAGTCGGGTCCGCGCGTGATCATGGGATTGGCATAGCCCATCAGTACCAAAGCGATATCGGGGTGCCGTTCGCGAAAACCGCGCGCAATTTCGAGGATATGCGCAGTTGTCGTGCCTGCTCCCAGCGCGCGCAGATTCGCAGCCTGAATTGCGGGGCCATCGGCCATCGGGTCGGTAAACGGCAAGCCCAGTTCAATAACGTCTGCGCCACCTTCGACCAGCGCGTCAAGTATTGCAGGCGTTGCGCCGGGATTTGGGTCTCCGGCGGTCACAAAGCATACCAGTGCAGGATGGCCCTTGGCGAAAGCAGCCGACAGGCGCGCGCTCACAGCGTGACCCCGAGATGCTCGGCCACGGTAAAAATGTCCTTGTCACCGCGCCCGCACAAATTGGCCAGAATGATCGTATCCTTGGGCAAAGTCGGTGCGATCTTCTTGACCGCGGCGATGGCATGGCTGGGTTCGAGCGCGGGGATGATCCCCTCGGTCCGGCACAGCAACTGGAACGCATCAAGTGCTTCGACGTCGGTCACCGAGGTATATTCGACCCGTCCATTTTCCTTGAGCCACGCATGTTCGGGACCAATTCCGGGATAATCGAGCCCGGCACTGATCGAATGACCTTCGATGATCTGGCCATCGGCGTCCTGCAACAGATACGTTTTGTTGCCATGCAGAATGCCGGGGCGTCCACCGGCCAGACTGGCAGCATGATCTTTGTCCAGGCCATAGCCGGCGGCTTCGACACCGAGCATCTTTACCGTCGGATCGTCGAGGAACGGGTGGAACAGGCCGATCGCATTCGATCCGCCACCGATCGCCGCCACCAGAATATCGGGCAGGCGGCCGGTGCGTGACAGCATTTGCGCGCGCGCTTCACGCCCGATCACGCTTTGGAAATCGCGCACCAGTTCGGGATAGGGGTGCGGACCGGCGGCTGTGCCGATGATGTAGAACGTGTCATGGACATTGGCGACCCAGTCGCGCAGTGCCTCGTTCATCGCGTCTTTCAGCGTCTTGGCGCCGGCTTGCACCGGTATTACTTCGGCTCCGAGCAGTTTCATGCGGAACACATTGGGCTGCTGGCGCTCGACATCGGTCGCGCCCATGTAGATGACGCAAGGCAGGCCGAACCGCGCGCAGACAGTGGCAGTCGCCACACCATGCTGGCCCGCACCGGTTTCGGCGATGATCCGGGTCTTGCCCATGCGCATGGCCAGCAGGATCTGGCCGATGCAATTGTTGATTTTGTGCGCGCCGGTATGGTTCAGTTCATCGCGTTTGAACCAGACTTGTGCGCCACCGAGCGCCTCGGTCAACCGTGGTGCGAAATAAAGCGGGCTGGGCCGGCCGACATAGTGTTCGAGCAGATCGTCGAATTCGGCCTGAAACGCAGGGTCCTGCTTGGCCTTGCGATATTCGGTTTCCAGATCGAGGATCAGCGGCATCAGCGTTTCGGCGACATAACGGCCGCCGAACTGGCCGAAGTGGCCGCGTTCGTCGGGCTGGTTGCGGAAACTGTTTGGGGTTTGAGCGGTCATGGGAAGCGCTTTAGAGCGCCGGGCTGTTTTGTCCAGATATGCGCACTCGCGTTGTTCATCTGCCTGAAAGGGAAGGAAGTCTAGTCAGGCATCGCAACGTCGTGGAGGCGGTCCTGCTATGGCAGGGCCGCCTTTTGCATTGTCCAACGCAAGAATCATGCGCCTTGCACTAGCCGCGTACTGCCGCACAGAATGCCGCGATGCGGGTGGCGTCTTTGACCCCCGGCGCGCTTTCCACCCCGGATGATACATCGACTGCCGGTGCGCCGGTGATCGCAAGAGCTTGGGCCACATTCGCCGGATCGAGTCCCCCCGCCAACATCCATGGCAAAGCCGGCCTGATGGCTTTGAGCACGGCCCAGTCGATGCGCAGGCCATTGCCTCCAGGCAGATCGGCACCTTCGGGCGGTTTGGCGTCGAACAGTACGCGCGCTGCTGCCCCGGCGAAGCGATCAGCAGCGGCAACATCGTCACGCTTGGTCACGCCCAGCGCTTTCCAGACCGGCAAACCATGGCGCAGGCCAAGCGCGGCGACGTGCTCGGGTGTTTCGCGCCCATGCAATTGCAACGTATCCAGCCGGACTGTTGCAACCGCTTGCGCCAAATATTCGGGCGTCGGGTCAACAAACAGGCCAACCACGTTGACCCGCCCGGCTGCGCGCGCGGCCAAAGCAGCGGCCTGGTCAAATTCGACATGGCGCGGGCTGCGCGCAAAAAACACCAGCCCGATGAAATCGGCTTGCGCAGCGATCGCAGCATCGAGCGCGTCCGGCGTGTTGATACCGCAGATCTTGATCAGGGGCGCCACCATCGGCTCAGCCCACCGAGCGTTCGAGTACGACCATGCCAAACGGATGGTCACCCGGAACCGGGAAAGGCCGCGTTTCGCCGGTCAGGGCATACCCGCAGCGCTGGTAGAAGGCGATCAGTTCGGGCCGTTTGTCGATCACGGTCATTTCCATGATGGTCGCGCCGAAATCGTCATGCGCGGCGCGTTCGCAACGCGCGATCAGGTTGCGTCCAAGCCCAGCTGCCTGAAGGCCGGGATCGACGCACAACATCGACATATACGCACGCGTCTCGCCGAGCTGGCTGATGGTGACTGTGCCGATCAGGGTATCGGCCGATTCGGCGACCAGCACGCGCGAGCCGGGATCGGCAATCGTACTGGCCAAACTGTCGGGGGTGGTGCGCTGGTCATCAAGCAGATCGGCCTCATGGGTCCAACCCTGGCGCGCGGTATCACCGCGATAGGCGCGCTGAACCAGTGCGCACAACGGTTCAACATCGGCGATAGTCGCCAGGCGGAATGCGATATCAGGCATTGCGGTGGTCTTTACAGGGTGGCTTCTATGGCGCGAGCGGCGGCTGCGGGATCTTCGGCACGGCTGATCGGGCGACCGATCACCAAGACGCTGGCCCCGGCATCGCGTGCGGCACGCGGCGTGACCGTGCGCTTTTGGTCTTCCGTGGCGCCGTGGGCAGCCGGGCGCAGACCGGGCACGACCAGGTACCCGTTTTTCCACTGCTTGTGCACCGCACCAACTTCGTGCCCCGAGCATACAATCCCGTCGAGGCCGGCTTCTTGCGCCAGTCCGGCAAGACGGAGCACCTGATCGTGCGATGATCCGCCTATCCCGGTGCGCGCCAGATCGGCATCATCGAGGCTGGTCAGAACGGTTACCGCGACAACGCGAGTGTTCTCGCCAGCGGCAGCCTTCGCGTCTTCCATCATTGCGCGCCCGCCGGCAGCATGGATTGTCACGATGGCGGGTTGCAGTACGTGAATGGCCTGCATCGCGGCGGCAACTGTGTTGGGAATGTCGTGCAGTTTCAGATCGAGAAAAATCGGCAAGCCAAGCTTGGACAGT
>CAIPWG010000222.1 GCA_903868655.1 uncultured Sphingomonadales bacterium | reverse complement strand
ACGGAATTTGTCTCGCTGCCCGAAACAACGCGTTCGGCCCTTCTTGCGGTCGCTGCCGGTTCAGGCGGGGCGTTTGCGGGGCGGGTGACTGGCCAGCGCTGCAGGCAGCATGTCGACCGTGCGGGCCAGTTCCTCATCGAGATGCCCGAGCAAGTTGGTCCAGTCGTGCAACCCTGTTGGTGGCTCGGGGCCGTCGGATATGCCGCGCAAGCCGATCAAGGGCACATCAAACAGCGCGCACACCCGCGCAATCGCAAAGGTTTCCATATCGACCATATCGGCATCGACACCGTCGTAAGCATCGCCCGACAGTACATCGCCACCCGTCGACAAGCGCGCCGCAGCAATCGGCAGCGGCGTGATCAACGGAATATCGACCGGATGATCGACCAAGGGCGTAACCCCGCGCGTGAACCCGAACGGCGAGGCATCGATATCGCGCCAAGACACGCTTTTAACCTGAAACACTTCGCCAAGCGGGCAGATGCGCGATCCGGCGGAACCGAGGCACACCACCCAGTCGGGGCAGTGGCCGGCGTGTTCAAGCGCGCGCAAGGCAAGCGCGCCGTGCATCGCCGCCTCAATCGGCCCTATGCCCGTGAACACAGGGGCGAACCGCGCGCGCAGCTGCGGACCATATTCGGCCTGCGCCGCCATCACAAACAGCACCTGCCCGCCCGCCATCGGCACCAGGTCGGGGATCGCCAGGCTATTGTGCATGGCCGGCCGCGACCAGCGGGCACAGCGCCAGATCGGCAGTCGGCGCGCTATGTGCGGTCGCGCCGAAATGCATCATCGGTCCACGCCCGGCATCGCCGCCGTCACTGACCCAGCGCGCCCACTTGGCCAGACCCGGTCCGTTGGGATCGCCATCACGGGCAAAGTTGACCCAATACCGCATCATCGTATCCGACAAGGCGCTGTCCACCGCATCGCCTGCCAGCCAAGATGCAGAGGTGCCGAATACATAAGGTATTTCAGCCCCATGGTACGCACCAAAACCGTGATGACCGGGCCGCACCCGGTCGAGCCTGTAAACCCAGGTGCCCAAACCCGACGCCCCGAAATCGCTGGCCATGGCCACCGCCGGGCAATGAAAAACCGGCGCGCTCAACAAAAGGTCTGCGCGTTTGGCCGGATCGTCTGACAGGCGCGGCAACAAGCGGGCGATGTCACCACCTTTGGCCAGGCCCAACAGTGTCGAAGCCTCACTGGCACTGCGCGTCGCCGGATCGGCCGGCAGATACAGCCGGAATTCGTCAGCATTAGTGCCGATCAGCAGCGGCACCCGAAACGCCAGCTTGGGCGGCACCAGCGGCGCCTGAAACTGCCCCTTGCGGCGTTCGCTTTGCAACCGCACCCAATCCTGCGGGCCACGCTGCGCCAGCGTTGCGGCAGTTTCGGTCTGGGTAAAAAAAGCCGCAGTGGCGCGGCTCGCCTCAGCCGCAGTGGCAAAACCGGCTGACGCCAGATAACCACTTTCGATGATGGCGCGCGCAAACAGCCCTTGCGCCACTGGGATGTGCATCAATGCCGCAATGTCGGTGCCACCTGCGGATTCGCCAAATACCGTCACCCGCGCACGATCGCCGCCAAAGGCCGCGATATTGTCGCGAACCCAGCGCAGCGCGGTAATCTGATCCGACAGCCCCTGCCGCCCCGCGCTGACATCGGGCACCGCAGGATGCGCAAAAAAGCCCAACGCGCCCAGCCGATAGTTCAGCGAAACGACCACCACACCGCGCGCTGCCAGCCGCGCGCCGCGATAATCCGCCTCCTGGCTATAGCCGCTGGTGTTCGATCCGCCATGTATCCACACCATCACCGGCAGTTTGCGCTGCGCCGCCCGCTTCGCCGGGGTCCAGATATTGAGAAACAGGCAATTTTCGCTGGTCGCCGGGCCTGCTGGCACGACATCGGCATCGCTGCCCATCGCCACAGCCATGCGCCGATACCATCCCACCGTCGCATCCGTTTGCGGACATGCCGCACCGTAGCGCGTGGCATCGACGCTGCCCGACAGATGCGCCAGCGTCGATACGTGCCAGCGCAATGCTCCCACGGGTGGCACTGCATAGGCGATACCCAGATAGGCCGAGACGCCACCAGACAGCGACAGGCCATGAACTTGCGCCTTTCCGACGGCAATTACCGGTGCAGGTTCGCTCCACGCCACAGCCGGCAGGGCCAGGGCGAATGCCATCACGGCGCGGCGCCACCATGCGTTAATGCTCCGCCCGTTCATAACTCAGCCCCCGCCGACCATCATGCCATTTACAAAGAATATGTGCGCACTTTACAAAATATATACATTTATTCGTGCCTTACGCGTCCTAACTGTTAGCATCTTGTTTGAGTTGGTAAAGCACATCAAGCGCAGCGCGCGGGGTCAATGCATCGATATCCAATGTATTGAGCTTTTCACGCAAGAGATCGACTTTCTCTTCGGCGGCTTCGATCGCGGCTGCAAACAGCGGCAAGTCATCGAGTCCGGCTGCCAGCCCGCCGGTCGCTGCGCGTCCTTTTTCCAGCCGGTCGAGCACCGATTTGGCGCGACGGATCACCGCCGGTGATACTCCGGCCAACCGCGCCACGGCGAGGCCATAACTCTTGTCCGCAGGGCCCTGTGCAAGTTCGTGCAACAGCACCAGATCGCCTTTCCATTCGCGCGCCCGCACATGGTGGAGCGACAATGCGCCGCACGTTTCGGCCAACCGGGTCAGTTCATGATAATGCGTGGCAAACAGGCAGCGGCAGCGGTTGACCTCGTGCACCGCCTCGACCACCGCCCAGGCCAGCGCCAGCCCGTCATAAGTCGAAGTGCCCCGCCCCACTTCGTCGAGAATGACAAAGCTGCGCTCCCCCGCTTGCGCCAGAATGGCGGCGGTTTCGACCATTTCGACCATGAAGGTCGAACGCCCGCGCGCCAGATTGTCGCTGGCCCCGACCCGGCTGAACAGGCGATCGACAATGCCGATGATTGCCGCATCGGCAGGCACGAAACTGCCCGCCTGCGCGAGCAATACGATCAACGCATTTTGTCGCAAGAACGTTGATTTTCCGCCCATATTGGGTCCGCCAACCAGCCACAGCCGGTCATCGGGCGCCAGGCGGCAATCGTTGGCGACAAACCGCTCACCCCGCGCCGCCAGCGCCGCCTCCACCACGGGATGACGCCCCCCGGCAATTTCCAGAACCGGTTCGTCCACCACGTGCGGCAGGCCCCAGCCGCCTTCAGCCGCACGCTCGGCCAGCCCCGCCGCCACATCGAACCGCGCAAGTGCCGCAGCGGTACGGGCAATCGCCTCACGCGCGGCAACCACGCGTGCGGTCAGATCCTCGAAATGCGCCTCTTCAGCGGCCAGCGCACGGCCACCCGATTCGGCGATGCGGCCTGCTTCTTCGTGCAGCGCCAACGCGTTGAAACGCACCGCCCCCGCCATCGTCTGGCGGTGGATAAACCCCGAGTCCGGCGCCATCAACCGATCGGCATGGCGCGCAGGCACTTCGATGAAATAACCCAGCACGCCGTTGTGACGGATCTTGAGCGCCGCCACCCCGGTCTCATCGCGATACTTGGTTTCCAACGCGGCAATCGCCCGCCGCGAATTGCCCGCCATGCGGCGCAATTCATCCAGCGCCGCATCATACCCCTCGGCGATAAACCCGCCCTGGCTTCGTTCAGTCGGCGGTGCTGGTACCAAGGCTTGCGCAAACAGGTCGACCAACGCGCCATGCCCACCCAGATCGGGCAAAAGATGCGCGGCAAGACCCGGCAAAACCCCCGCCGCGCCGAGCACCGCCGCCAGTTGCGAAGCTTCGCGCAAGCCATCGCGCAATTGCCCCAGATCGCGCGGCGATCCCCGCCCGGCCACCACCCGGCCGATTGCGCGGCCGATGTCGGGCGCAGCGCGCAATGCCGCACGCACATCGCCGCGCAGCAGCGGGTCATCATGGAACCAGCTGACCAGTTCGAGCCGCGCGCGAATGGCAAAGATGTCGGTCAGCGGCGCGGACAAATCATCGGACAACAGGCGCGCGCCCGCACCGGTCACACAGCGGTCCACCGCCTCGATCAGACTTCCGCGACGCCCGCCACCTTGCGCCACGGTAATTTCCAGACTGGCGCGCGTTGCCTCGTCCATCGTCATGGTTTGATCGCCGATGCGCGCGCTGGGCGGCAGCAGCAGGGGCAGGCGACCGCGGCCTACATGTTCGAGGTAGTCGATCAGCCCGGCAGCGGCGGCCAGCATCGGCTTTGAAAATGCGCCAAACGCATCGAGCGTGGCGACCCCGTGCAATTCGCGCAACACGGTTTCGCCGCGTGCAGCATCAAACGCACGCAAAGCCCGAGGGGCTGCGTGTTCGGGCAAAGCCAGGCCTTGCGCGGCGGCCGTTTCGGAAACGATCAGTTCACTCGCCCCGATCCGGGCAAGCGCTGCGCCCAAGGCATCGGGTGCGCAATCTTCAAGGTCCATCCGCCCGGTGGAAATGTCACAGGCCGCCAGCCCAACCCGCCCACCGGTCAGGCACAAAGCCGCCAGGATATTGGCGCGGCGCGGTTCGAGCAGCGCCTCTTCGGTCAGGGTACCTGCGGTGACGAACCGCACGATATCGCGTGCCACCAGTGCCTTGGCCCCGCCACGCTTTTTCGCCTGCTCCGGGGTTTCAACTTGTTCGGCAATCGCCACGCGGCAACCGGCGCGGATCAATCGCGCCAGATAGCCCTCGGCCGCATGCACCGGCACCCCGCACATCGGCACGGCCTGCCCGTCATGTTCGCCCCGACTGGTCAACGCGATATCGAGAATCTGGCTGGCGGCGCGCGCATCGTCGAAAAACAGCTCGAAAAAATCGCCCATGCGGTAAAACAGCAGCGACCCTTCGGCCTGCGCCTTGAGCGCCAGATATTGCGCCATCATCGGAGTTGGGGCATGGGTGCTCACCGTGTCGGGGCTAGACGAGATTCCCGCACATCTCAAACCGGCTCATCGAGGATATCGACAATTCCGCACCGACGCTTGGCATTTACAAGGCGCGACCGACGGAACTGCACCGGGCAACCGAACTGATGCACACGCGCCTGAAATTTCGGCCGATGACATTCTGGCCGTTCAAACCGACCGCCGCGGAACTGCCGTGGCTGTCCAGCCCGGGCATTGCTTTGGCCGTGCTGTTGATATGCCTGCCGTTCGTGCTGGTCGAAGTGCCGCCGTTGATCGACATTCCCGGCCACATGGGTGCCGCCGCGATCGAAGCGGCCGGCCCCAACAGCCCGCTGGAAAAGTATTTTTCGTGGAAATGGGTGTTCACACTCAACATCGGCGATGGTGTGCTGATGAAACTCATCGGCGCGCAGTTTGGTGTGCTGGCGGCAGGCTGGTGGTCCACCGTGCTGGCCACCGGGCTCTACGCCGGGGGCTGCCTTGCGACGATTCGCGTGCTCAATGCGCGCGGCGGCTATGGCGCACCCTGGGCGCTGATGTACGTGTTCAGCTTTCCCTTGTTGACCGGCTTTCTCAATTTCATTCTCGCCACCGGGCTGTCGCTCACGACCTTTGCCATCGCAGTCATGCTGGAGGATCAACCCCGCCGACGCGCGGCGCTGCTGATCGTGATCCAGCCGGTGGCTCTGCTGTGCCATGCCATCGGCGGGCTATTGCTGGGCCTGCTGATCGGCGCCAACGCCGTCGGGCGCGAAATGGATGCCTTGCCCACCGGCTGGTGGCGCCCTGCACAATTTCGGCAAGTGGTCCGCACGCACGACTGGCGCGCAGTCATGCGCCGATTGGTCGTCCTGTTGTGGCCCCTGCTGGCCGCCGTTATCACGATCCTGCTTTGGAAAGTCCTGTCGCCGCCACCCGCGCGCAGTTTCAACCGCTGGCGCTGGGATGAAAAATCCTGGTTCCTGATCCTGACTTTGCGCGATCAATCGATGATCCTCGACGCGGCCACGACATGTGCCAGTTATGCCCTGATCCTGTTTGGCTGGATCATCGGCGGGCGCTGGAAATGGTCGCAGTTTTTGCCGGGCGCACTGGTGCTCGCCGAATTTGTCGCGATCCCCAGTGACATCAATGGCAGCAATTTTGTCGATGTGCGGCTGCTGCCGGTCGCCTGCATGCTGTTGCTCGGACTGGCGGACTGGAGCCGCGCGCGCCCGGTCGTGGCCAAAACTGTCGCCTATGGCGGCATGGTGCTGCTCGCCTTGCGGTTGGTCATCACCGCGGCCAGCTTTGCCGACTATGCCGACGATTTCCGCAAGCAACTGGTCGCGTTGCAACATGTCGAACCTGGCAGCCGGGTGTTGGCCTTTGTCGAACATTCGTGCCTGGATGAATCGTGGCGCAATACCCGCCGCGATCACCTGGCCAGCCTGGCCAGCATTTATCGTCAGGCCTGGGTCAACGACAATTGGGCGGTGCCGGGGTTGCACATGGTCGTGCCGCGGTTCCGTCCCGGCCGCAATTTCTCGGCCGATCCATCCGAATTCGTGTGGTCGCCGGGCTGTGCCGGGGGCCGGTTGCGCAGCGTCGATACCGCGTTGAAATCGGCCCCGATCGAACGCGTCGACTATGTCTGGCTGATCGACACCGGATTGCCCAAGCGCCCTGATCCCAGGCTGCAACTGGTCTGGCAGGATGGCCGCAGCATGTTGTTTGCTGTGCGCCCGCTGGCCATACCCAACTGGCAACCACGGGGCTTGTAAGGGCCAAATGCGCAAAAGGCGCTGGCCTTGACGTAACGCCAAAGGCGAGACACAGCCTGCGCGACCCGATTAGACCGAGGATGAGCGATGTCAGAGGAAAGCAATGTCCGTTTCACCGCACGTGAGGCGCTGTTTTACCACAACACCATTCGCCCCGGCAAAATCGAAATCATCGCGTCCAAACCGGTCGCCACCCAGCGCGACTTGTCGCTGGCTTATTCCCCCGGTGTCGCCGTGCCGGTGCAGGCCATCGCCGACGATCCGGCGTGCGCATATGATTATACCGCCAAGGGCAATCTGGTTGCGGTCATTTCGAACGGCACCGCCATCCTCGGCATGGGCAATCTGGGCGCGCTGGCGTCCAAGCCGGTGATGGAAGGCAAGGCGGTGCTGTTCAAACGCTTTGCCGATGTCGATTCAATCGACATCGAAGTCGACACCGAAGACGCAGACAAGTTCATCGAAGCGGTGGCGCTGCTCGAACCCAGTTTTGGCGGGATCAATCTTGAAGATATCAAGGCGCCCGAATGCTTCATCATCGAACAGGCCTTGCGCGAACGGATGAAAATTCCGGTGATGCACGATGATCAGCACGGCACCGCGATCATTTCGGCAGCCGGCCTGCTCAACGCCTGTTTCCTGACCGGGCGCAAGCTTGAAGACGTCAAAGTCGTGGTCAATGGCGCAGGGGCTGCGGCAATTGCCTGCACCGCGCTGATCAAGGCAATGGGTGTGCGGCACAACAATGTGATCATATGCGACCGTTCGGGCGTGATTTACCAAGGCCGCGAAGCCGGCATGGATCAGTGGAAAAGCGCGCACGCGGTCAAGACCGACGCGCGTTCGCTCGAAGAAGCGTTGAAAGGCGCCGATATCTTCCTCGGCCTGTCTGCCGCCAAAGCGCTGAAACCCGAATGGGTGATGGATATGGCGCCGCAGCCGATCATTTT
>CAIPWG010000221.1 GCA_903868655.1 uncultured Sphingomonadales bacterium | reverse complement strand
TGCGTCGCCTTGCTCCAATCGCCTTCGAAAACCGTTTCGAATTCGTTCGCCTGCGTTCCCCCGCACGTTATGAGCGCGACTTCCCGATTCGAATCGACTGCACGTTGAGACCAATTAATACTCCCCGCCAAAAGGCAAACGTCGTCGACTGCGGCGGCTTTCGCAGATGCACAATGCCCGTAAGGCGCCGCGCACGCTGACCGACGACATCGCGCTGCTCGAAGACTTGTGTGAAACGATGAAGTTTGGTTCGTTGTGCGCATTGGGCGGGTTCACGCCCTATCCGGTGCTTTCGGCGATCCGGCATTTCCCAGAAGATTTCGGTCTGCCTTCCCCTGCGCAGCAAGAGGCGGCTGAATGACGCCAGACCGCGTCCTTGGTGTCGTGTTGGCGGGCGGGCAATCCAGCCGGTTTGGCAGCGACAAGGCGCTTGCCGAGATCGGCGGCGCAACCTTGCTCGACCGGGCCGTGGCTGCACTCGCGCCGCAGTGCGCCAAGGTGGTGGTCGCCGGGCGCGCTGGGGGTTTGGCCGATCGGCCGCGTACGGGCCTTGGGCCTTTGGGCGGCTTGTGTGCGGCACTCCACCATGGCGCGGAACACGGCTACGATGCAGTTTTGTCGATCCCGGTCGATGGGTCCGATTTGCCGGTCGATCTGGTTGGCGAATTGTCACCTGCGCCTGCCTTTGCGCACAATGCGCCGGTGATCGGACTCTGGCCGGTATCGGCGCGCGGTGCGCTTGATACGCTGCTGGGCGAAAATACTTCCCATTCGCTGCGCGCATTTGCCGCGCGGATCAGTGCACGCGAAACCATGCTTTCGCGCCAACCTTTCAACATCAACACACCGGCGGATCTTGCCGCGGCAAAGGACCACGCTCATGGGCTATGAACCCCAGGCCGATTTCGGCACCCCTGCAGTAAAGAGCGAAACGACCGTCAGCCTGTCTATCGACGGGCGCGAAGTCAGCGTGCCGGCAGGCACCACCGTGATGCGCGCAGCCGCGCTGTCGGGCGGTGCGATCCCTAAATTGTGTGCCAGCGACAACCTGAAACAATTCGGTTCATGCCGCTTGTGCCTGGTCGAAATCGACGGGATGCGCGGAACACCTGCCTCATGCACCACGCTGGTGTCGCAAGACATGGTCGTCCACACCGAAACCGCCAAGTTGCAGAAACTGCGGCGCGGGGTGATGGAACTGTATATTTCCGATCACCCGCTCGACTGTTTGACTTGCAGCGCCAACAATGACTGTGAATTACAGGACATGGCGGCCAATGTCGGCCTGCGCGATGTGCGTTATGGCTACGAAGGCGCCAACCACCTGGGCGAAACGACCGATACGTCGAACCCCTATTTCGATTTCGATCCGTCGAAGTGTATTGCGTGTTCGCGCTGCGTGCGTGCGTGCGACGAAGTACAGGGCACGTTTGCGCTCACCATTTCCGGCCGCGGGTTCGAATCCAAAGTCAGCGCGGGTCTGGCCAGCGACAATTTCTTCAGTTCGGAATGCGTATCGTGCGGCGCCTGTGTGCAGGCTTGCCCGACTGCAACACTGAATGAAAAGTCGATCAAGGAAATCGGCAAGCCCGAACGCTCGGTCATCACAACGTGTGCCTATTGCGGCGTTGGCTGCACCTTCCGCGCCGAAATGCGCGGCGAACAAGTCGTGCGGATGGTTCCGTGGAAAGACGGCAAGGCCAACCGTGGCCACTCGTGCGTCAAGGGCCGGTTTGCCTGGGGCTATGCCCGTCATCAGGATCGTATGACCAAGCCGATGATCCGGTCGAGCGTTACCGAGCCGTGGCGCGAAGTCAGCTGGGAAGAAGCGCTGGGCTATGCCGCCAGCGAATTCAAGCGGATCGCCGCCAAGCATGGCAACAACGCGCTGGGTGGCATTGTGTCGAGCCGTTGCACCAACGAGGAAGGTTTCCTCGTGCAGAAACTGGTGCGCGCCGGGTTTGGCACCAACAACGTCGATACTTGCGCGCGCGTTTGCCATTCGCCTACCGGCTATGGCCTGAACAAGACATTTGGCACGTCGGCCGGGACGCAGGATTTTGACAGCGTCGAAGACAGCGATGTGATGCTGGTGATCGGGGCCAACCCGACCGATGGTCACCCGGTGTTCGCCAGCCGCATGAAGCGCCGCCTGCGCAAAGGTGCGAAACTGATCGTGATCGATCCGCGCCGTACCGACATCGTGCGTTCGCCGCATATCGAGGCCGATTATCATTTGCCGCTGAAGCCCGGCACCAATGTTGCAATCCTGACCGCCATGGCCCACGTGATCGTGACCGAAGGTCTGGTTGACGAAGCATTCGTGGCCGAACGTTGCGACATGGATGAGTTCCGCGACTGGGCCGATTTTGTTTCCGACGTCCGCAACAGCCCGGAATTCCTTGCGCCGGTGATTGGCGTCGATGCCGATCAAATTCGCGGTGCGGCCCGGCTGTTTGCGACCGGCGGCAACGGTGCGATCTATTATGGTCTGGGCGTGACCGAGCACAGCCAGGGCTCGTCGACCGTCATGGCGATTGCCAACCTGGCGATGGCGACCGGCAACATCGGCCGCCGCGGTGTGGGTGTGAACCCCTTGCGCGGACAGAACAACGTGCAGGGTGCGTGCGACATGGGATCATTCCCGCACGAACTGTCGGGATACCGCCATGTGTCCGACGCCAATGCGCGTGCGATGTTTGAAAGCGAGTGGGGCGTGCGGATCGATCCGGAGCCGGGTCTGCGCATTCCCAATATGCTCGATGCTGCGGTCGATGGCCTGTTCAAGGGCATCTACATCCAGGGTGAAGATATCGTTCAGTCCGACCCCGACACCAAACATGTGGTTGCCGGTCTGGAAGCGATGGAATGCGTGATCGTGCAGGATATCTTCCTGAACGAAACTGCAAACTACGCGCATATATTCCTGCCGGGTTCGACCTTCCTGGAAAAGAGCGGCACGTTCACGAACGCCGAGCGCCGTATCCAGATGGTGCGCAAGGTCATGGAACCGCTCAACGGTTACGAAGATTGGCAGGTTACGCAGGAATTGGCCCGTGCGATGGGTCTGGACTGGAATTACACGCATGCGTCCGAAATCATGGACGAGATCGCGCGCCTTACGCCGACTTTTGCCGGCGTCAGCTTTGCCCGGCTTGACCAGGAAGGGTCGTTGCAGTGGCCGGTGAATGAGGCGTTCCCCGATGGCGCACCGATCATGCACGTCGACGGGTTTGTGCGTGGCAAGGGCAAGTTTGTCGTTACCGAATATGTACCGACCGATGAACGCACCGGTCCACGGTACCCGCTGCTGCTGACAACGGGTCGCATCCTGTCGCAGTACAACGTGGGTGCGCAGACCCGCCGCACCGAAAACAGCGTGTGGCACGAGGAAGATCTGCTGGAAATCCATCCCTCCGACGCCGAAAATCGCGGTATCCGCAGTGGCGATTGGGTGCGGCTGGCCAGCCGTGCAGGTGAGACTACGCTGCGCGCGACAGTAACCGATCGTGTGGCGCCGGGTGTGGTTTATACAACGTTCCACCACCCCACCACGCAGGCCAACGTGATCACCACCGACAATTCGGATTGGGCGACCAACTGCCCCGAATACAAGGTGACTGCCGTGCAGATCACACCGTCGAATGGTCCGAGCCAGTGGCAGCAGGATTACGAAGCGCAGGCGGGACTGTCGCGCCGGATTGAAATGGAAGCGGCTGAATGACCGGCGAAGTGCATCATGTCGACACCACAGCCAAGTTGGTGACGATGATCAATCAGATCGTGCGCAACACGGTCCATGAACACGATCAGGTGGGCTTGGTTGCCAAGCATATCCACGCGTTCTGGACCGTGCGCATGCAGCAGCAATTGTTGCGCCATGGCAACGAAGGGCTTGATCCCGTGGCGATCGCGGCGATGAACCAGTTGGCGCCGGGTATCCCCAGCGCGTCATGACGGTCGATGGGGCGCGTGACGCGGTGGCCATCGAGCATTTTGCGGATGGCCGGGAAGCGCGCTCACTGAACCGGTCGCTGGTCGAAGAAGCGCCCGTCGCCATCGAAATCAATGGCATTGGTTATGCCGTGATGATGGCTACGCCTGCCGACTTGATCGATTACGCGCTTGGCTTCTGTCTGTCGGAACAGCTGATTGCAGCGCCTGATGAATTTGTTTCGGCACAAGCCGCGCCTGTGGCCGATGGGGGCTGGATGCTGCGGATCGTTCTCGATGCACCGGCAGCGGGTCCTTTGATAGACCGGGCGCGGTTGCGCTTGGCGGAAGGCAGCTGCGGCTTGTGCGGGATTGAAAGTCTGGAACAGGTCATGCGACCCCTGATGCCGGTGGCTGCGGGTCCGGCGGTCGCAAAGGCGGCAGTGTTTCGGGCTGCGACAGCATTGGGCGATCATCAAGCGCTGGGGCGGGTTACCCGAGCGGCGCACGCAGCGGCGTTTTGCGATCCTGACGGCACGATCCGCCTGGTGCGCGAAGATGTCGGGCGCCACAATGCCTTCGACAAATTGCTTGGTGCGTTGGCGCAAGCCGGGATTGACCCGGCCGCAGGCTTTGTCGTGCTCACCGCGCGTTGCAGTTTCGAGCTGGTGCAAAAGGCGGTAATTGCGCGCGTATCGGTGCTGGCGACCATTTCGGCAGCATCGACTCTGGCCGTGGATCAGGCACGTGCGCATGGCCTGACGCTCTACAGTCTGGTGCGCGACGACAGCCTGCTGGAAATCTGATAAACCAGCGCCATGGCGCGCCCAATGCCTGCCCGATATGTCGACCGACCCGCGCTTACGCTGCGTGTGCGTGCGGTTTTGTTCGCGGTGATCGTGGCTATGCATGGCGCTATCGCGGTTTTTCTGTTGGGCGCGCTTGCGCAAAGGCAGGGTGCTGTTCCATCACGAATGCCGCTGAGCGCACGGCTCATCATTGCGCCGCCAGCGCCTGCAACCCACCAACATCGTGAAGAGGGCGCAGGGGGTGCCAACGGTAAGCGCGCGCATGCAAACCAGATTGTCGGCCTGACGCGTTTCCCCATGCTCCAGATCCCCATCGCGGCACCGCTGGCGGGATTGGGCAGCGACGCCCGGTCTGGCGCGAATACTGTGGGTGAGGCAGGCGGCAGTGGCACGGCCGGCAGCGGATCGGGCAGCGGGGCCGGCGGCCAAGGTGATGGTGGTCGCTTTGTGGCCACGAAACCGGCCAAGATTGCGGGCAATCTGGCCGAAACCGATTACGCGCGCGCTGGTCGTATCAAACGGCTGGGCTCCGCGGTGGTTGTCGTATTGACCGTTGGCACAGATGGCCACGTTTCGGCGTGCCGGGTCCATCAATCCAGCGGCGATCCCGATGCCGATGCAGTCACCTGTCGGCTGGCGCTCGAACGCTTTCGGTTTCATCCCGCTCTCGATCAGCATGGCGATCCGATCGAAGCGACTTTTGGATGGCAGCAACGCTTTTTTGCGCCGTAACGCAGGGATGGCGTCGCAGCCGTGGCTCTGGCATGACGCCGCAATGATCGCGCAGACCATCCAGTTATCGCTTGCCCCAGTGTTCGTGCTGGTGGCGATCGGCAATATCATGAATATCCTGACCACGCGGCTGGGCCGGATCGTCGACCGGTCGCGTGCTCTGCAAGTCCTGCACGCCACAACCAGCGGGATCGAACACGATGCTGTCGTGGTTGAAATGCGGTTTGTAGATCGGAGAATCGAACTGATCGGTCACGCGCTGCTGGTGCTCAGCGGGATCGGGATTGGCGTGACGGTTGGTATGCTGTTTCTGGGCGAAATGCTTGGTATCGAGTTGCGGATCGTGACCGAATTGACTTTTTTCAGCGCCATCACGCTGCTGATGGCGGCGCTGGTCCATCTGCTTCTCGAAACCCGACTGGTGTCGCGCACATTGCGTCTGCCGCCCGAATTGCTCGAACTGCATCGTAAGGATCTGTAAGCTCAACCGATCAGTTTTTCGCCGCGTTCCCGGATCATCGATTGGATCATCCCGCGCGCAAACCCCAGGCCACTGGGGATCGTGACATCAAACACCAGCGCGGTTTCAGTAATTTCCAGCGCGGCAGGCACGGTATACCCCATCGCCGAGGCTTTGACCGACAGATTGTCCTGATCAATCCACACCAAATCAAGGCTGAGCGGGCCACCGATAATGGCCCCGGCCTTTGCTTCGGCGCCAGCCATCCTGGCGCTGATGCGGCGGCGCACTTCATCTTTGCCAAGCGTGTGGGGTATTTCGAGGCGCATTACACCGGTCCGGACAGTTTGCCGGTTTCCTCAAGCGCATTGCCGTAGCGATAGTCAAGATAACGTGCTTCGGTGGCCAGCGCATCGATATCGCCTTCGGCCAGTTTGCGCGACAGGGCGTCAATTTCGTCAGTAATCCGCGCCAGTCCCTCTGTCAGTTGCTGATCGGCGGTTTTGCCGCTGCGCTGTTCGCCACGCAAATGCGCGGGAATACGGGTGTAGCTTGCTACCATGTCGGGCAGATGTTCGCCGATCAGACGGCGCACATCACCCACAGCGGGTTCGCCTTGATCGATCCCGTCGAGCTGAACGCCGAGTGCATCGAGCCGCATACCGATGCCATCGAGCAGACGGGAGGCAGGCAACGGCAGTGCAGGTCGCTGTGCCTCAAGCCACAATTGCGTGCGGCCGACGGTGGCGCGCACATCGCCCCGGTTGAGCGTGCCCAGTTTGGGAACCTTGAGCCGGGGAAAGCTTGCCAGAAATCCGACAGACGCCGCCAGTGCCAGCAAAGTCAGCACAAAACCGCCAAGCCCGATCCCGCCGATCACCACCCCTGTAACCGAAGCGGCCAGCAGGATCACGCCAACTGCCAGGCTGGCGCGCACCAGCTTGCGCAACACATGTTGGCGCTTCAATTCAGCCGAGCGTCGACCGATCGAGCCACCGTTGCGTCGGCCGCCTTGTTGCTGAAACGCCAGGCTGGTGCTGGCCGCGCGCATGATTTGCGCAGAGGTGCTGGCATCGCCGGCCATGATCAGGCTTCAAGTGTCAGCGCGGGATGGGGTGCAGTGCTGCCGGCGGGGCCAGCACCTTGTGCTCGGGCGATATAGCCCTTTGATTTTTCCACTTCGTCGGACAGCGTGGTCACGGTCTGCTTCATCGAATCGAGCGCTTTCAGTTTGAAGGTGTCGATCGAATCCATTGTTTCGTAGATGTTCTGAAACGCGCGTTGCAACGTTTCCAACGGAATGGTGCTCGATGCCGCCATCTCGTGAATCTTGGCGGTATTGTCTTTCAGCATGGCACCGGTGGCATCGATAATATTGGCGGTGGTGGTGTTGAGCGCGGTGATCTGTTGCAACACCAGCCGCTGGTTGGTCATGGCTTGCGCCACCGTCACGGCGGTGCGCAAGGCTGCGACCGTGGTCGTCCCGGCGCGGTCGACGCCTTTCACCAGTTCGACATTGTTTTTCTTGACCAGGTCGAGCGCAAGATAGCCCTGCACAGTCACCGCCATCTGGGTCAGCAAATCCTGCGTGCGCTGGCGGGTGTAGAATAGCGCGGATTCGCGCAAAGCCTTCGCCTTGGCCGGATCGCTGTGATCAAGATCGTTGGCGGCATCTTCGAGTTTTTGGTCAAGCGTGCGGGCGATGTGGATCATCTGCTCAAGCTTGCCCATCGCTTCCCACAGCTTGGCGCGCTCGACATCGATCGCCGCATTGTCTTTCAACAATTCATCTTTGCCCGAGGCCAGCCGGTCCAGGATGGCCTTGATATGACCTTGCGCCGAGACGTAGCTGTCGAAGTATTTTTTCACGCTGTTGCCGAACGGGATGATCCCCAGAAACTTGCGTCCGCCGGTGGTCACGCCCTTTTTGCCGGGATCCAGATCTTCGACAGTGCGGCGCAGCGCGGCGAGATCCGATCCGACGCCGCTGTCCTTGTCCATCGCGCGCACCGGGCGGTCGAGGAAACGGTTCGACATGCCCGCCGCAGCTGCAATTTCCTTGCCCCCCAGCGCGGTCAGCTGATCGACCTGTTTGCCAAATTCGGGACTGGCAGCATCTTGCGCAATCAGTTCGGCCACAAACGCATCAGCACGCTCGTCGAGCTTCGTCCGGGTATCATCGGCGATCGGCACGAGCCCTGCGGCCTGTTGCGGTGCCACCACGGGCACCGGGTCGGGCGGGGTCAGGGTCAGGACAGGGGCGGTATCGGTGGCGGTGGTGGCCATGGGATCACTCGGTTGGAGACGGTTGCAGCGGCGAAGATGGCCCGATGTGCGCCGGCCTGCAAGGGTGTGTCGTCGATGAGCCATGGTGGTTGGTCGGAAATAGGGTTAGCCTGCCTGAATATGGATCGCCGTACTGTCCTTGGCGCGCTGGGTGCCGCCGTTATTCCTGTCCCCGCCATCGCGCACGCGCAGCCTGCGGGCGTGGCCATGCTGGCTGCGCTCGAACGCCGCTCGGGCGGAACGCTTGGTGTCATGGTGCGTGATACGCTGCATGGGCATGGCTTTGGTTGGCGGCAGGACGAGCGGTTTGCGCATTGTTCGACTTTCAAGCTGTCGCTGGCTGCGCTGGTGCTGTCGGAAATGGAGGCGGGTCGGGTGCGGGGCGATGAAGTTCTGCCCTATTCGGTGCTCGATGTGCTGCCCGCTTCGCCGGTTACCGGTGCTGCCGCGCAGAAGATTGCCAGCGATGAAACGCTCGCAGGAAAAGAGGGTTTGACGATTCTTGCGCTGGCCGAGGCCGCGGTGGAACGCAGCGACAACACGGCCGCCAATCTTTTGCTCGCCCGATGTGGTGGGCCCGCAGCAGTGACTGCGTTCTGGCGGCGGATGGGCGATATGATCAGTCGGCTCGACAACCCCGAGCCTTTGCTCAATCGCGTGGCGGCGGGCGATGTGCACGACACGACCACGCCCGCAGCGATGGCCCGGAACTTGGGCGCGCTGCTGACCGGTTCCGCATTGTCGGGCGAATCGCGTGCACGGTTGTGGGGATGGATGAAGGCGAGCACGACGGGGCTTGGCCGATTGCGCGCCGGGTTGCCCGCTGGTTGGCATGGCGGTGACAAGACCGGAACCGAATATGGGCCCGAAGCCGATGCGCGGGTCAACGATCTGGCGCTGGTGCTTGCCCCGGTGGGCGATGGGCATTTCCGCGCGCCACTGGCAGTGACCGCTTATTACATGCCGGGAGGTGTGCTCGACGAAGTGCGATCTCGGGATGAGGCGGTTCTGGCGGCGGTCATGCGGATCGCAACCGATCCGATGGCATGGAAAGCGAAACGACGATTATGCGATGCGCGGTTTTTGGAGCCTCTGGCGGGATCGGTGCCGCCGTGGTGCGCCAATTGGCCGCACGCGACGATGTTGAAGTGGTT
>CAIPWG010000220.1 GCA_903868655.1 uncultured Sphingomonadales bacterium | reverse complement strand
TGGACGTTGCGCCGATGTCGGCTCCTCCCAGTATGCATGATATTCTGCTTTTGGGCGGCCTGATGCGGATCGGTGGCCTGGCGGACGATCGTCTCGTGCTTGATCTTCTGCGCCACGTGCCCGACAATCGTGCGCTGTTTCTGCGCATGCTGGGAATGCCCGGTTTTGGGCGCAACAACCGGGACTTTCTGGCGATCGTGCGGGGTGCCCATGCTTGAGCGTATGTCTGACAGGTTGCCCCCGGTTTCGGTCATCATCAACACTTACAACCGCGGTGATTGGCTGGATGATGCGCTGCATGGACTGGCCGGGCTCGATTATCCCTGTTTTGAAGTGATTGTCGTCAACGGCCCCTCGACCGATGACACCGCTGCGGTGATCGCGCGGTGGGGCCAAGCGATCAAGCCGCTGCAGTGCGATCACGCCAACCTTTCCCTGTCGCGCAATATCGGAATCGCAGCAGCAGCTGGGGCAATCATCGCCTTTATCGATGACGATGCGGTGCCTCATCCGCAGTGGCTGCGGCGGTTGGTCGGGCACTATGCCGATGCGCGCGTGGGTGCGGTGGGTGGCTTTACCGTCGATAACAGCGGCACCGCGTGGCAAATGCGCAAAGTGCTGTGCGATCGGCACGGCATGGCGCATCATGTCACCGATTATTTTGATGAAAGGCCGCTCAATCGGCCAGGTAGCGCGTATTTTCCCAGCCTGCTTGGCACCAATGCCTCGTTCCGTGCCCAGGCCTTGCGCGCGATCGGCGGGTTTGATCACACCTTTGCCTATTTGCTGGATGAAACTGATGTGTGCCTTCGGCTGGTCGATGCAGGCTGGCATGTGCATTTTGAACCCGATGCGCTGGTCTGGCATCAATACGCGCCCAGCCATATTCGTTCTGTCGAACGGGTGGCCCGCACGCTCTACCCATCAGCCGTGTCCAAGGGCTATTTTGTCGTTCGGCATGGCGCTGCGGACAATTTGGCGCTGGCCGGCCAAGCGCTTGATGCTCAACGCCGCGAACTGCTGGCCATCAACGAACAGCTCGCACAGTCTGGCGCGATCGATTCAGGACATCGCCATGCGCTTGACCAGGATTTGTTACAGGGGCTGCGCGAAGGGCAGCGTCGGGCGATGGCTGCGGGCGACAAGCCGGGTGGTGATCTGGAAACCATTGCCGCACAACCACAGGCCTTGTTGCCGTTTCCTGTGGCACGAGGGCACAGGATCGCATTGATCAGCCGTGGCTGGCCGCCAGCCAACGACAACGGCATTGCGCGCTGGACCCAGCTGGTCGCAAAGGGATTGGCCGCGCGCGGACACATGGTTCATATCCTGACCGAGGCCACACCGGGCGCCGGGGAAACCATCAATTTTGCCGATGGCCTGTGGATTCATCGGTTGTGTGCGGATCCCGTCAGCGCGCGGGTTGGGGCGCTGGTTGAACGCTATGGTCTGCCCTGGCGTCAGGCCGCGTGGGCTGACCGCGTTTGGCAAGAGGCGCAATTCCTCAAATCGTTCGGGCTTGAACTGGTATCGTTTCCGATCTGGGATCTG